>NZ_JADEWA010000251.1:0-7911 GCF_015207865.1 Dolichospermum sp. LEGE 00246 | reverse complement strand
CTCCCACTTGTCCATAAAATGAAAATAATTAATGATAGCCAAGATGATAGTTTTACTAATAGATAAGTACAAACAGAAATGGTAATTCCCGCGAAAGCCACAGTAGCAATTTCTGTTTTTCGAGCTTTTTTTAGCAACCTTATACTGAATTGCTGGATAATATCAGTAATAATTATTAATTTATTATCAACAGGTAAGTTAGTCGCATCTTGAAGTTGATCATGACTAATATCCAATCCCTGTAAATCATCGCGCACAGTTGCTAAATCCTTAACTACTATTGATTTAGTCTAATATAACAACTGGATTTCCAGAATGGCAATTACCAATTACCAATTACCAATTACCAATTACCCATGACCAATTACCAATTACCAAACTAAGTTACTTGTAACAAATAGGTCATACAGTTTCCCATTAAAAAATAAACTACTAGCATTGCTGCTGCGGCTAATGCCACCAGTATACCAGCCAGCATGAAGGAAAATTCTTTATGATGATAGGCTTTTTCCATTAGGTGTAGCGACCATGCTACAAGTGCGACATCAAAGATTAAAATAGGAATCAACATATTTCTTAATATTTCTTCATAGAAGTACGATTATCTTAACACTGTTTTGGATAACTGTGTTTTACCTTCAATAGATGCAGTTGGTCGCTGTATTTGATATCAAGTAGGAAGACGGACAGGAACATGGCGTTCTTGCAAATAAGTTTTAATTTGTGCTACGCTTAGTTTCCCAAAATGTAACAAAGACGCTAAAAGTGCAGCTTCGGCTTTACCTTCCGTTAAAGCAGTGTGAATATGTTCACAATTCCCTGCACCACCAGAAGCGATGACGGGGATTTCTACAGCATTAGCGATCGCTTTTGTCAAGTCCAAATCATAACCAGCTTGAGTTCCATCAGCATCCATACTCGTCACCAACAATTCTCCAGCCCCCCGTTTTGTTACTTCCTCCGCCCAGCGAAGGGCATCAATACCAGTATTTTCTCTGCCACCGCGAACGTATACATCCCAGCCAGGATTCTCAGGATCAAGTCTACGTCTAGCATCAATAGCCACAACAATACACTGATTGCCAAAGCGATCGCTGGCATGATTAATTAAATCTGGATTTCTGACCGCCGCAGAATTAATACTAACCTTATCAGCGCCTGCCCTTAACAAACCTTTAACATTTTCTAAGGTTTGAATTCCACCACCCACAGTCAGGGGAATAAAGACCTGTTCAGCAGTCCGGTAAACCACATCAATAATTGTGTCCCTGTCTTCATGAGTAGCCGTAATATCTAGAAACACTAACTCATCTGCACCGGCTTCATTGTAAACCTTGGCTAGTTCTACAGGATCACCCGCATCCTTGAGATCCACAAAGTTAATTCCCTTCACAACCCTGCCCGCCTTGACATCTAAACAAGGTAAGATTCTTTTAGACAACATAATGACTTTTTCACTCCCGGTAATTGCTAGGAATTTTAATTGTAAAGGTAATTGGGAAATAGATGACAAGAGAGGATCAATATATAATGGGTCTTGTCCAGACGAAAAGCTAACTAAATAACTATACTTTGAAACATATAAAATAACCATACCTTGAGGATGTCTTACCAAATTTGAGAGGATGTTAGTATTGAGTACATATTGATAGGTCAATGAAGCGCAGTGCGATCGCACTCCTCAAAATCATCCTACAAGCGATCGCCTTACCTATGAGACACTACCAATAACGATACATGAGAGATTTTGTTAGGATTTAGGTTTGATTTCAAATTCAAGTTTTGAACGATAGAAAGAAACATCAAATTCCATAAAAAAGTTAGTTTGTCCCAAAATTAAGGGTGCATTTGGTTTACTTACCCATGCAAAAGCCAATCTAACTGAGGGAAATTCACCTATTTCAGCATTTGCGAAAAATGGCATTGCTGCTTGACTGATATTACCTGCTAATTGGATAATGGCTTTGCTTTCATCCCATACTCCGCCTAATTGAAGACCTATTTCATAAGGTAAAACGTTGATAGTCGCACCACTATCTACTAAACCAATTGCTTCTACTATTTGATCTCCTCGACGCAAAACTAATAGAACTCTTGGTAAACTATCAAATTCGTTTTGGCTGGGGTGGCTTGTTGAATACTTAAACGCATAAAATTTAATCATTATAAATTGATTGATTTAGTGCTTCCATGAGAATTTCTCCTGCACCAAAGTTATTATAAGGCGTTGGTAGGTGATATGTTTTAAAGGGTTCTAATGGAGAAATGTCTTCAGCAGTGTCCAAATCTTCCGCAAGGATGCGAATTAATTTGAGTTTTTCTGGTGCTGAAAGTTGTTTAATTGACGGAAGTAACTCGGTTAATGTCATATTTTCCTACTGGATGTGTTTGAGATATGTAGAGTCAGAATTATCTTATTCTATTTTATCTAATAGCGATACCTTCGGTGCGCTTCGCTATCGCACTCCCCAAAATCAAGGTCGTCCACCGGAAAAGGCAATTCTTGCCAGTCGTCTGATTGACCGTCCACTTCGTCCTTTATTCCCCTCATGGTTGCGGGATGATTTGCAAGTTAGTAGTTTTGCTTTCTTTGAAGTTCCACAACGAAAACAATGAAAGGCGATCGCTTCTTTAAATCGAAACTGGTGTAAAGGACCACGAGGAGAATATTCCTTCTCAATTTGTGATAGAATAGGTTTCACTAAATTACCTCAGTAACAGTTATATTTTTGTTTAATTGATTAGATTGTTACCAGTTTCAACCTAATAAAGATTTTTAACGACAATTATCTTAACCTTCTGCTACAGGTGCTTTCGCCAAAAAATAATGAGCAGTTTGGGAAATTCCGTCAAACTGCCAAAAAATATATCATTACTAACTTTCCTCACTACTCAATCTTTGTAACAACTCTTCACGGGATAAATTAGGATAAATTACCCAAAGAAAGAAGTAACTGAGTTGGTGTTAATTTAGCCAAAAAGTGAGATACTAGAAAAAAATTATTTCCCTTATTCACATAACAACACCCTTATTCACATAACAACAAATGGAAAAAGTACAATTGTTCGGTATGCCTGCTGAGAAAGGGCGATGGATACTGATACCTCTAAGTATCACTATCCTGCTGTGCTTGGGTACAGTTTATTCTTGGAGTATTTTTAGAAAACCTTTAGAAAAACTTCTCAATGTAGGTGCCACTGATAGCCTGTTGCCATTTACTGTGCTGTTGGTTGTCTTCGCAATTTTAATGCCAATCACTGGCTTTTATATCAATCGTTTTGATACTCGTCTGATTACAGGTGTTGGTGGGTTAATTACGGCATTAGGTTATATTCTCTCTAGTTTGGGTGGCAATATTCCCACACTAACTATTACCTATGGTGTAATTGCTGGTATGGGTGTGGGTATCGCTTACGGTGTACCGTTGGCTGTGGTAGCTAAGTGGTTTCCCGATAAAAAAGGTTTGGCTGTTGGTGCTACTGTGATTGGGTTTGGTTTGTCACCTTTAATTACTGCACCTTTGGCAAAGTTTCTGATAGATGCTTTTGGAGTTCGGCAAACTTTTGTAATTTTAGGTATTGCTTTTGCAGCTATTATTACCGCTATTTCTACTATCCTCACAACTCCTCCTCAAGGTTGGCAACCGGAAGGATGGACTCCACCTGTAACTATTCAAGCAAATTCTCATACTAAAACTTCAGGATCAATTCTTCAGACTTCCGGTTTTTATGGCTTGTGGTTTTGTTATAGCATTGGTTCTTTTGCCGGGCTGGCAGCTATTGGTATTTCTAGTCCTCTAGCACAGGAAATTATTAAATTAGATGCAGCAACAGCCGCAAATACAGTCTCTCTGTTCGCTGTCTTTAATGGTGCAGGGCGGTTATTTTTTGGGTGGTTCACAGACAAATTTACGCCAAAATTGGCGGCAATTGTTTCCTTTGTTTTGATTTTGATTGCCTCGATTATGATGCTGAGTGCTGGAAAGGGAAGTGTACTCACTTATATAGTCGCTTTTTCGCTATTTTACTTCGCTTTGGGGGGTTGGTTAGCGATCGCTCCTACTTCCACTTTAATCATATTTCAACCCCAAGACTACGCCAAAAATTACGGTATTGTCTTCACTGCTTACGGTATGGGGGCTTTGGGTGGAACTTTATTAGCTGGCAAAATTAGGGACATTTTCGGCAGTTACACTAATTTCTTTTATCCAACTGCGGGATTAGCAATTGTGGGAATTATCTTGGCTGTATTCACGCTGAAACGCAATTCTACCAATGCCGATTTAGTAACATAATTTGTTCGTTTTCGACATCCCCTCTTGGCTTGTGCTTTCCACAAGGGGATTGCGGGAAAGTACCCACTTCAACTTCCTATATCAGTTTATTACAAATAACCCATAATTAGATTTTAGATCCCCGACTTCTTGAAGAAATCGGGGGTCTTGTTGTTTCGTAAATCTCCTCAAACTTCCTCATTCCCCAATCTTTGCAACAACTCCTCACGGGATAAATTACCCAAAGCAAGAAGTAACTGAGTACGTTCAGAAATAGGAAATTTAGCAATCTTTTCCACCACACCAGATAACTCAGCATCTAAACTACCAAAGCGCCTTTCCAGAAGAGAAGTTATCAAATAAAGTTCTACTTCTAGCTTACCTTCTTGTTTTCCTTCTTGCTTCCAGTCTTCTATTTGTTGTAAATAAGCCGGTGATAAGTTCATAATTACTTCCTCTTCTTCCCTACTTAAATTATCTCTCAATTCTAAATTCTTGCGCCAGTCCGCTAAAATTTCTAACAAATTCTCTCGAAAAGGGTTATTTTCTGGTAACTCAGTTAACTCCTCTACCGCTCTTTTTTGTGTTCCTCCTTTCCCCAAAACTCTCAACCATAACGTATCTTCATTTTCTAGTAACTGATGAATCACAACTATTGCTGTTTTCAGAATATTCGGCAGAAAATAAACACCTTGAACCCAATCCTATACAATTTCATTTGCACCTAAACCCGCAATCATCCGATCTGAAAAAGTTGGTGTTAAAATCCATAAAATCGGTAATTCTGATTCAGCAATATTTCTGTTTTCGCGTTTTGCTTTCCTAACTACATCACCATGAACGGCATATAATTTAAGTAAACAACTGCGAATTTCTATTTCTGATGGTGGATTGCGAAAAGGCTCAAATAAACATTGAGTTTTTGCCATCTTCCCTAATAAACCTAAAGGGAGATTTTCCTGAATTTGAGCAGAAAATGGTTCAAACCAAACATCAATTTCTTGAATTTCACTTTTAACCTTTTCGTTTTTTTTAATCGTTCCTAAAGGTGTTAATAATTCCTGTAAATATTCTTTGGCGAATTGGTCATGAGATTGTCGAGTCATTTCATTATATCAAAAATAATGGTACAATATTCTTTATGAAAATCACTAATTAACTCAATGAACGAATTATTAACTCGTATTACACAAATACCTGGTCAATGTGGGGGTCGTCCTTGCATTCGCGGCATGAGAATTAGAGTTAGCGACATTTTAGAAATGTTAGCAGAAAATGTCAGCATTAGCGAAATTTTAGAAGACTTTCCTGATTTAGAACCGGAAGATATTCAAGCTTGTCTTGTGTTTGCTGCACGACGGACTGATTTTGTGCGGTTGACAGCATGAAAATTTGGAGTGAATCTATACCCATGATTCCAGGGAAAAAGGCTGTACTTGATGAATACGTTGAAAATCGCTATCAGCAGAAACGAGAGTGAGATTGTGTTGAATAGCTGTCGCTGCTATCCAAAGATCATGGTCACTAAAGCCCAAGTTTTCAATGCTGAAATTACGACGTTTGCTTTTGTCTTTGGGAGCAAAATAATTAAAAACTGATGATTTTAGACGACTGTAAATAATGGCAGTTTCTTCATCAATAAAATACAAATCAACGTCAGACAAAAAAACTCGAACTGCACCTAAATTTTGAGATTTTAGTGCTGATTTTTCTGTCATATATAGTAGTTCTGCATAAGTGATAATGCTAACGCCAATGGTAACAGACGAGCAAGATTTTAAGGTATCCGTAACTTGAGGATTACCATTAATAATGTAGCTACAGTGATTAGTATCGAGCAAATAAGACATAGTAACAGAAATTAAAACTGCGTTTGGGAACGGGTTTCTTCAACTAAACGCAGACAATCTTCAAGATCATCACCATGCCAAGTTCCAGCATAATGTAGTAAATCACCTGCTTTTTTACCTCGCTTGATGGGGGAAATACGACGTAATGGGCGTTGATTTACGGTGCTTTTTTCCTGAATAGAGTCGAGAAAATCACTAACTAAGGAAAGCTGTTCTGGTGGTAGTTGGGATATCTGTTGTTCAATCTTTTGATGTAGTTCTAAATAAGTCATCTGTACCTCGTTTTGATAGGAAGAATGGGGATGATTCTATTTTATCTCTTTATTTTACAGCGATTCCTACGGAGCACTTCGCTATCGCTCTCCTCAAAATCTCACTATAAGCGATCGCACAAATTACTTTGTCAGTACAGCCAAAATACTAACTATCTGGTGTATTAATGGCTAGTTTAAATCGTCTCGGTTGGTGTGATTTGTGATAACTCTTCCAACTTTTCCCTTCGCAAAGTATGCAATGTTTTATTTGTAGGCTGATGAATTACCCACTCATAAATGTTAATAGCTGACCATCTCTTAATTTTCTTTCCCCAATTGTTATAAGTCATTTTTTGATTTTGATATTTAACATAGGTATCATCAATAACTGTTGCAATTTCTCTTTCATTATCCTTAATATATAAAGAATCACCTGGATCTACCAATTTCCAGCTTAGTATATCTATCATACGAGGTAGCTTTTTCTTAGGTTGGATTGCTATACCAGATGTAGATGATGAATTACTTGTTTTAGGTTCTGCAATTTCAACATAATATTCCTCAATTTTTAGGGGTGGTATTACTTGCTCTACTTGAAAAAAATATTGTTTTTCGTATTGTATTGGAGAAATAGCAATGCAACGAATATTAATATTATTTTGAGCTAACCAAGCACAGGCAGATAGAGTTTGATCATCGAATGAAGAAGCAATCAAAATTATACATTGGTGGCGGTTTAGAGTTTCCTGAGCCTGGTTATCTTCCAAAAATTTAGCAAGCATACGAGTTGCCTTCTCTGAAGCTGTTAGACCATTATCTAATGATTGCTTAAACTCAGCCTCCTCTTGATGACGCTCAATATATGGAGCAAACAATTTTTGGACGATATCTTGTTGGGTTTTGATTAGAGCATAGTTAGCTGCATATCGGATAGCTTGAAACTCAAATGCTTCTTTGCGTTGAGAAATATCATTTTTATCACGCTTTAACTCAATCAGAACAATGTTGCCTTTTCCATCAATTCCAACTAAGTCAGCACGACCTGCCGCTTTATTTCGCACCTGTTGACCAATAATAAGAAGAGTTTCTTCCCCATCAGGGAATAAAATTTCTACATTTTTACGAACAAATTCCTCTAAATCTGCTTCAGTGAGACCAATCTCTTTCATTGTTTGCTCATAAATTTCTTCACGAGTAATGATTTTTTGACCGTCTTCTTCTTGTATTTTAATAGGGAAAATATTTGTACCTGGCATTTTAATAACTCCAATAACAGTTAATAACAAATCATTAGACCAAGATTGATAATATCACTTAATATTCCAACTTATGGCTTTTAATTCCTAAAATATCCTTACCAGATTTAAACCAGTAAGGATATTTAAGGAAAATTATCTTAACCTTGCGCTACAGGTTCTTTAGCCAACCTAAAGGTGTTAATAATTCCTGTAAATATTCTTTGGCGAATTGATTATGAGATTGTCGAGTCATTTTATTATATCAAAAATCACACTAAACATCAAAATATTATAT
>NZ_JADEWA010000001.1:0-48182 GCF_015207865.1 Dolichospermum sp. LEGE 00246 | reverse complement strand
GTTATTTTAGTGATATTCTTACGCAAGAAAATTATCATTAATGCTATTAATAGAAGTGGCACAAATAATTTTTGACTTGGGTAAGAATAGGTTAGTATTCCTGCACAAATAGATGCTATAATTAACCTATAAGATTGTTTTGGATTGTTTTTAACAGCCCATAAAAATACTGTCATAAATAACAGCATAAAAAATGGCACAATGCTGGGAGGAATAGCCCATCTGGAAAGGGTGATATGCCAGGGTATAATTGCCAGAAGAAAAGCAGCTATTAAGGCTAATTTTTTATCATTAAGAACTTGTAGACTAAATAAGTATATGAGAACGACCGTACCCACTCCTAATAAGGCAACAGGTAAGCGGATCGAAAATTCTGATAATCCGAATAATTGTACAAAAGGAATTGTGATATAAGTGATAACAGGTGATACCCAATCACCAAAAGATTCCAACATAATTGGCAGAAAATTCCCATGATGATCCCGCATGGTAGCAATTAGGGAGTATGCGTCATAACCATTTATGGCTTCATCTTGATTTAAGGCAATAGGATTATTAGCAAGATTATATATTCTCAGTAATAGAGAAATCGCAATTATTAACACCAAATAGACATTATTCATATTGAGAATGCACCCTAAAAAAAGTCACTGATACCGAAAACTCAAAACTTTTAAGTCTTGAGTTTCGGTAATTAGAAATTATGCTAAATCCGAGAACGGACAAATTTCTCTAACCTATCCATTCCCTTTTCAATCGTTTCCATATCCGTAGCATAGGAAAGACGAATATTTTTATCAGCACCAAAAGCGACACCGGGAATCAGTGCAACTTGATGAGATTCCAGGATAGCGTTGCAAAATTCCAGAGATTTCAAACCAGTTTTGCTGATATCAGGGAAGAGATAAAAAGCACCGTCTGGTTTAGCTGTACTCAAACCCGGAATGGCGTTGAGTCTTTCAAACATCACCTGACGACGTTTAGCAAAAGCTTGACGCATTTCCTCTACACAGTCTTGGGAACTTTCCAAAGCAGCGATCGCTCCATATTGAGCAAAAGTACACACATTTGATGTACTATGTCCTTGGATATTGCTGGCGGCTTTGATAATTTCCACAGGTCCGGCTAAATAACCCAAACGCCAACCAGTCATAGAATAACCCTTAGCGAAACCGCTACTGATTAAGGTGCGAGAAAAGATTTCCTCACCTAAAGAACCTATGCTGATATGTTCAGCACCATCATAGAGAATCTTTTCATAAATCTCGTCAGAGACAACATAGATATCTGCATCAACTATTACCTTAGCCAAAGCCTTAATTTCCCCCGGCGTGTAGACCATTCCCGTGGGGTTAGAAGGGGAATTAAGGACAAACAACTTTGTTTTTGGGGTAATAGCTTTTTTTAGCTGTTCTGGAGTGATTTTGTAGCCAGTGGAAGCATCTGTTTCCACAATCACAGACTTGCCACCAACTAATGTCACCATTTCGGGATAACTTAACCAGTAGGGTGAAGGAATAATCACCTCATCACCTGGGTCAATCAGTGCCACAATCAAATTATACAGAGAATGCTTACCGCCATTAGTGACAAGAACATTCTCTGACTTATAATTAAGACCATTATCATTTTTTAGCTTGTGTGCGATCGCTTCCCGTAATTTTGGTTCACCAGCGGCTGGACCATACTTGGTTTTACCTTCATCCAAAGCCTTTGCGGCTGCGGCTTTGATATGCGCTGGGGTGTCAAAATCCGGTTCACCAGCGCTAAAACTACAAACATCTATCCCCTCGGCCTTCATAGCCTTAGCTTTAGCTGCGATGGCTAAAGTGATGGAAGGTGTTACCTGACTTACTCTTGCTGCCAGCTTCATAAGAATATAAGAATACCCGGTAAGTGGGAAACTCAGCGTCTTTAGACCTGAGAGGGAAACGACACGAGCGGTTTTAACCGCCGTGGATATTAAAATTAAAACCAGATTTTTGATTGGAACCTGGAAACCAACTCCCATTTCTGGGGTAATGTTAGCTAGATGCCTCCGGCACGCTGCGCGAACGACCTGTTATGAGAGCTTTTTAGACTTGCAACACTGTTTCAGTGACCTTAAAACTGTTTAATTGCAAATGACAGAGCAGGGAACTAGCTATGCCTGACGGCACGCTGGCGCGAACGCATTCCGGGGTGTCGTGACTCAAATAACGGCTACCATGAGAGTAAACTCAGGGTGGTCTGGTCAGTACGGCTTGCTTGATTACTCTTGCAAGCCCAGTCCCTTTAGGGCTGGGTTACTGACTCTACTTTAATTTCGCCAATATCCTTTCTATCTAAGGATATCCCAGAATCATATCCGAGATTTGCCCTTTCTAAATTCTTTTCTCTCCCAGATGGGGACAATTTAATTTACTTCAAGACTTGACAAGACGAAAATTTTTGTTTACACTTATGTTATTAGTAGAAATCTGTTCGCGCATATATATACTAAACACGGGTGAGATTTAAACTTTTGCCAAATGACAAAGAACCCAGATGTGTATTAGGGGTAAAGCAAAAGCTGATATGTGTCAACTTAAGCTCAAATCCCTACCACATCTCGTTCCTAGTCTCTGACTAGGAATGCAGTTGATGAGGCTCTGCCTCTAATAAGCTGTTACGCAGCTAAATGTCAACTTAAGCTCAAATCCCTACCATATCTCGTTCCTAGTCTCTGACTAGGAATGCAGTTGATGAGGCTCTGCCTCTAATAAGCTGTTACGCAGCTAAATTTGATAACCATAATTTACTTGAACTTTGTAGTGCCGGCATCTTGCCCGCTAGAATTATACAAACTAAATGCACAACAGCTTACTTATAGTAAATTTTTGGGGCGTTGCTGAACTGAAGTATGAAATTGAAAAATCAATGAATTCAAACTCTTACTCTCTGCGACTGGAGCGCCTCTGCGTGAGGTAAAATCAATCATATTCTGA
Source organism: Dolichospermum sp. LEGE 00246 (assembly GCF_015207865.1). Classification (NCBI taxonomy): domain Bacteria; kingdom Bacillati; phylum Cyanobacteriota; class Cyanophyceae; order Nostocales; family Aphanizomenonaceae; genus Dolichospermum; species Dolichospermum sp. LEGE 00246. The sequence continues at coordinate 45,216 of NZ_JADEWA010000001.1, read as the reverse complement.
ATCAGCAACGCCATTTTTGGATTGTCAGAATCAGGATATCTGGTTACTGAGCGAAGTCGAAGTACAGGATTAAAGGATGTACAGGATTTTGACACTCCCTCGGTAGCTTTTTATGTCTTTAGTGACAATATAGTTGTATCACGAATATGGATTAAAAATCACCAACCCCCACCAAAAATCATCCAAAAACATCCTGTAAATCCTGAATATCCTGATTCAGACAAATAAAAATCACCAACCCCCACCAAAAATCATCCAAAAACATCCTATAAATCCTGAATATCCTGGAAATCCTGATTCAGACAAATAAAAATCACCAACCCCCACCAAAAATCATCCAAAAACATCCTGTAAATCCTGAATATCCTGAATATCCTGATTCAGACAAATAAAAATCACCAACCCCCACCAAAAATCATCCAAAAACATCCTGTAAATCCTGAATATCCTGGAAATCCTGATTCAGACAAATAAAAATCACCAACTCCCACCAAAAATCATCCAAAAACATCCTGTAAATCCTGAATATCCTGGAAATCCTGATTCAGACAAATAAAAATCACCAACCCCCCACCAAAAATCATCCAAAAACATCCTGAATATCCCGATTCAAACAAATAAAAATCACCAACTCTTAGAGGTTGTTTGAAAACTTTTTCGTGTGGGATCTGACACCCGCAGATCCCCCTAAATCCCCCTTAAAAAGGGGGACTTTGAGGAATTTAGCCCCCCTTTGTAAGGGGGGTTGGGGGGATCTCGATTAATTCTGATACTTTTCAAACATCCTCTTAAAGTAATTTCTCTCCCCGGCGGTAAATTTCCTGGGCGTAGTCCGTCCAAGTACCTTGCCCCCAATAACGAAAACAGCTAGTTTGTAATAAGAGATTATGCAATAGCAGTTGGCGGTAGTGACTGTCTTGAGTCAAATTTACACTGGATTGATCTGATAATAAATCGTCGAATTTCTCATGAAATAAATTGCTCAATTTGTACATGGGAGATAAAACATTTTCGTATCCTTGCACCCAACTAATATGATTAGTCCATGATGCCCCATCAATATGAAAATTGGGGTGTTTTTTTTTCAGTTCTTGAATCGCATTTTCTACAACATCTGGTTGATAATTATCTTCGGCAATTTGCGCCCAGATTTGATGTTGCCCACTTGCTTGACAAATAGAAAAGTCTTCGGGTTGACAACCTGCTGCTGCTAATAATTCTAAATATTCTGTACCACAAACACCAACAACACCAGTTTTACCTCCCCCATTTTGCACCATATCCCCCCAAGCTCGTTGAAAACCGCCGGGAAATTCATTCATCATTACACCACCATTTTCACCATCACCTATTTGACTAACTATGGGGGGTACAACAACATCACCTAATTTTTGTTTAGATAAAGTTTTGGCTTCATAATATGGCTGCATTTGGGCAACTAATTTAGTATCTGAACCTTGGGTTTTAATCAATGCAGTAATACTAATTTCTTCTCCGTAGGAATTGCGAGCTATTAACCGATGGGGTAAATGTTTAGAATTTAAAGGCTGACCATTAATTGTTTCTACAGTATGTTCTTGCACTAATAACCAACGATAACCACATTCTTTCAATGCTTTAATAAATGCAAATAAGGTATCTGGATGGTTTGGTAAGTGCATTTCTGGAGGGGAAAATCCTTTGACTCTTGCTAATGCTTCCCAGCCGAAAATTGCCGCAAAATAATGTTGCCAAGCGATAATGTGTAGTTTAATATCTGCTATAGGTGTGGAAGGGATGACGGCATGACTCCACATAGTCCCCAACCATTCCACATAGGGTTGGTAGGTAGGATTGCAAGTGATGTGTTTGAGATTATCTAGAATATCACTTCTGCCCATTTGTACCAATCCCCATAAAAGATTACCCGAATAATCCAACATCACACGAGGATTACAACCTTGTGCAACTAATTCAGGAATAAAATCTCCCATGCGACTATAACAACTAGCAAAAGGGGCAGCATTGTGGTTATCTCCCTCTTGCTGATGTGTAAACATATATTGCAAATTGCTGATTAATGCACCATTATTTCCCGCTGGAATCGTGGGTTGGTGCATATGTAGAGCGATCGCAAATACTGCATTAATATCTGCTAATTTCAGATTAGTAATCGGTAAAAAAATAGGTTCATTGTGGTTAACTACAGTCAACACTTCCTTTTCCCAACCGCAGATATTTGGCAGATCATCAATAATTTCGGGTAATGTAGGTATATTTGGTAATTTAAACATTCATCTAAACCTCCAGGAGACCCCCACCAAAACTGTACTCAGTTTGGTGATGGGAGCAATGGAGGGTTAACTGTGAAACATCCCTTGAGCAATTAACAAATCTTTGATTTTCCATATTCGTAACTGTCTTTGTGAATTGATTTACTGGATTAATTAGGTCTTTAACTCTTACCTCTAACGTAGTTCAGTTAAGAACTGAGTCCAACTAGGCTTTTACAAGCCCTCACTTACCCGAAGGGAAGTGATGGGTGGTTGACACTCTGTGATTCCGCCGCCGGACGACCGGACAATCCCCAAATGGTTGTACCTTGTCCAAAGGTATCGGCTATTGCTTGTTTTTGGTGAATCACCGTTTTTAATACCGACACTTCTTGGATTTTTGATAGCAGGGCGATCGCCTCATCTTTTAACTTAGTACCCTTAATAGCAAGACTAATAAATACTCCCTCAGTGGACAACTTCAAAGCTTTCCGTAAGAAAGTAAAAGTCATCGTCAACAACTCGAATTATGATGGTACTACAAAAGCTGAGAAATTAGCCCCTGTAGTCAGAGGTTGGAGATACCGCCTACTAGAGCGAACGTAACAGCAATCTCTACGACGGCGAAACCTCTAAGATACAAGGTTGGATTGTTCGCGTTAGCGTTGCGGAGCAATTAGCATGAAGCCCAACAAATGCGTTGGGTTGCGCTGTCGCTTAACCCAATCTACAGAAAATGGACAAGGTATTGACTACATAACTCAATTTTAATTTAGTTGCCTTGAGATTGGCGATATTCGATGACTACAGCAGACGAAGCCATTATCAAGCTGTCGGGGTTGTCGTGATTATTGTGAGAGAATCAATAAATTAAGTAGGTTAGCGCTGAAAATTGTCGTTATAGCAAGGTAAGAGGCAAGAGTAAAGAAGTTTTCAGCGATTTTACGTTTGTTTACACAGTTTGGTTTTATTGTGTTCACCTACTTATTTGGAAAATCCTGCAACCTCCAAAATAGTACACTAATTATAATTTTCATTGATTCTAATGGATGTATAAAAATTCCCCGTACAATTAATAGCCGCGCTGTACAAAGTCGCTTTTTTATCAAGTATTCTTGTACAAATACTGATACATAAATTAATACATTGTTGTACAATGGTACAAACTTTTTTTGAAAAATTTATGACTGTACCCCAAGAACATGAAGATTTGAAAATAAGAGTTTTTGAAATTTGCGAAAACTTATATATAAAAAATGAAAAAATAAATAGAAATATTGTACGAGAACGGCTAGGTGGTGGTAGTTTTAGTACAATTGGTCCTTTGATACGTGAATGGAAAGAACTCAAATCTGTACAGTTTAATAGCCTAAATGGTACAGAAATAGAGGATAAAAGTACAGAATCAGGTACAGAATCTCATCTTGTGTTGAGTCAAGAATCCGTAATTACCGCTACACAAGAAGAATTAACCGCCACATCAGTAAATCCTGCTTTTATTCCTGATAGTGATATCAATAGTATGGTTCGGGCTGGAGCAGAAAAAGCCGCAGGAACGTTAATTGCTCAAGAGGCGATCGCCAGTCATTTTTACCAAAACCCTAATGAATTACCGGCTGATTTAAGAGCGCAATTGGAGGGTGCGAGGGGAAATTTTACGCAATCGCGCAGCAACACGAACAAAGCTGCGTACAATCCTCAGAACCTGATCAATTTAGTAACCGTTCACGGGGGGTACAAAAAACGCTCTATATGAGATTCCACGAAAACAGCATGAAAAACGTTATAGATTTGATTTTTTTAGGTCATTTGAAATTCGCAAAATCTCTATATCGGTTTGCAAATCGTTTTCCAGCCAATTTAAGAACCATTCGTTAATATGTCAAGTTGCCTGAAAAACCCAACAGACAAAGCTTTCAAGTTTTTTAATAAATTCTCACCCCCTGTGAACGGTTACTACAGACCCACCCCGTTCTGATATTTTCATTAATATTCCGAGAATCGAACTGAAGGCAATCAGACAAATCATGAAAAGCGCAGCGCAAGAAAGAGCGATCGCCCTAACATCTGCCGATTTATCTAAACTTCAGGAACGCGCCGGGGGGAATCCGATGTTAGCAATCAGGGCAATTGAAGAGGAATATCTAGGTTTAGATATTGAAGGTGCAGACCATCGGCGTTACTTCGATATCACCCCATTAATTTTAGTAGTGGGGGTAATCTTCGTGATTATGCGCTTTATTGGACTTGGTACAAATGACCAAGCACTATATATATTTGGTAGTATTGCTGCGGCTATATTCTTGGGACTCTCCCGACTGCTTTACAGTTTGCCTCAAGAGGAAAGGAGAATTAGATAATGTTGGGAATATCTCACCTATTAATTAGTGGGACTGCTACCAGTTTATTACTGCAAACCGCTGACCCGGTTTTGATTGCTGTTGGTGCGATCGCTGGTCTACTTCCTGATGTTGATGTTTCTACTTCTCCAGCAGGTAAGGTTTTTCCTTGGATATCTGGCTATTTTCAAGAGACAATGCCCCATAGAAGCATGACTCATTCTATAGTTGCATCGGCTGTTGTGGCGATCGCCTCCTATGGACTATCAATATTTATTCCCCAATTTATTCCTATAGCATCAGCGTTAACTATCGGGTACACCTTTGGCTGGTTTGCTGATTGTTTTACTCGCGGTGGTGTAGAAATGTTTTGGCCTTCTCCTGTACGCTGTGTTTGTCCTGGTAATCGGAATCTCAGATTAAAGACTGGGAGTAATGCTGAATATTTTGTACTTTGTATATTGGTGGCGATTCCTACGGAGCGCTTCGCTATCGCTCTATCAGCATTTTCTATCAATAGTAAGGGGGGAATTTTAACCCAGTTTAATCGTCTAATTGCCTCTACATCAGGGGTACAGGGTGTGTACAATAGTTCTGGAAGTACCCATAAAATTGTTGCCAATATTAAGGGAGTCAGAGCGGGCGATCGGTCAAAAGTTGATGGCCAATTTCAGATTATTCAACCTAACGGGACTGGATTTATAGTTCTTGAACCTAAGACAAATAAACTATATAAGGCCGCAACTGACCCTGATAGTCAGATTGTTATTGAACAAATTACAGCAGATGTTTCTACACCTGCTATTACTACCATTGAATCCGTATTTGTGGAAGATCAGGTGATTGGGGAGGCGATAGCGAAGCGCTGCTGCAAGCAGTTCGGTAAATTTAATAGAAATAATACAAATGTATTTGTTAGTGGTGATTTGTCAGTTGAGGATTTTGACACCTCAATTTTACCCCGTGACCCTTATCAATTTAAGTTTATAGACGCATCACCTACTAATATTAAATTGGAAGCTGCGCCATTAAAAACTGTGATCAAATTCTTAGGGGATGAATTTGCCAGCGGTAGTTTACAAATCCGGTCAATTGTTAGTAGTCAATAATTTTGGGGCTATTTGAGGGACTTCCAAGAACCCCGGAGGCAGCCGGAATTTTTGTTGCGATCGCATATTTACCTCTTGTCTTATTTGATGAGGGGGTCAAGCCGAGATAAGGGTAGTGTGTTAATTCTGTGTATTTTTGGAGGGATTGTCCAGAAAATTATTGGTGTTACCGTAGTTTACACCGAAAGCATCTGTTCCAGGCCCGTTCTCATAAAAATATGACGACATATTTTGTGCATGAAGTCTTATAGGATAAGGGATTCAGAATTAACACACTAGTTTTAGCGTCCCTGAATCCGCTTTATATTTTCTAAAACTTCTAGATAATTTTTCATATCCCCTTGTTGTAAAAGAAAGTTTGCAGCTTGGTTGTAATCATCTATTGCTCCTTGCTTATCTCCTAAGTGAGAACGGGATGTTCCCCTCCAATTGTATGCAAATGAATCATTAGGATTAATTTTGATAGCTTGGTTAAAATCAAGTATTGCTCCCTGTTCGTCTCCTAAGTTAGAACGGGATATTCCCCTCTGCTTGTATGCAAATGAATCATTAGGATTAATTTTGATAGCTTGGTTATAGATATTTATTCAGGTAGATACAAGGGTAATACCAGCGCATACTACAAAAATTTCATGTAGTATTGCCACCGATCTGCCCTGGTTTTGTCTTACTGCGATCGCCCGAAACAAACTCCTGTAATGGCTTCTACGTTTCAATCCCCCTTGTTGGGGGACGGAATACTGTCTTAAGGCGCGATCGCTATCTAAAGACGGGTTACTTCAGCCAACGGGAATTGTTGAAGTAATCAACCATTACCTAGCCGTCCCCTATTTCCCTCACCCTGTCGCCCTGGTCGCTTGCTTGTAAATGCGGAAAGTACCTGCACTAGAAAAACTGGACAATCAAATAGACATACTGGACAACGAACTAGACAACAGCGAAAACCTTACCGCTATTACCGTTATGGCTGGTTTGGTTGAGAAAATAATGGGATATATCGGTGACAAGCGAACTGCTTGCAGCAGCGCTTCGCTATCGCCCTTAGCAGAATATGAAGAACTAGAAAAAGCTGTTACTCATCAGTGGATACTGAGTACAAGCAAGGTAAAAGAATTGATTGGTGTTGCTCCAAGGGTAGGTAAGGATGAAATGACCTTTGTATGGGGTAGCTTCACCTTCACCAAAGCGGGTAAGCTGGGTAATCAGATGGGGTGGGTGGTTACTAAAACTTTGGGTTGAATTACCGATGTGCATCCTAAACCTACTCACTTTTGGAAATATAGAAATTGACAGAATAACAAAGTAAATAAAAATATATGGTACTTAGAATAAAAGTTACGCAAGAAGATTTTAGCCACGCTACTTCCATAGATGGCTGGGTTGATGGACTAATACAAGGTAGACGCGGGTTATGGGTTTCTCACCTCTTCTTCTCTATTGTTGAAAACACTAAGTTTGTAATAGCTTTATAAACAATATATATATATGACTAACATAGGTAATTATGTTGTACCTGTGACAACAGTAACCAAAATACCCACAAAAGCTATTTTAGAACCTGCTCAAAAAAAAGATATGCCTATCCAACACCTCACAAGATTGGATCTAGGACTTACGCACGCTCACTAACTTACCATCATATAAATGAACGAAATTGCGTCGTTTTCGGCTTTGGGAATAACTTATTGAGTAGGGTGCGTCAGATAGAGGAAATCTGTTTTTTACCAAATTATTGGGTCTGACGCACCCTACAAGAGATAAAATCCACATTACATATTTAGAAAACTTTGTCAATGCGTAAGCACTAGGATCATCTTTTTTGTGGATTTCTCTTTGTCAGATTTGGAAAATTGAGGATATCCAGATAGTTGAAACTATTCCCTGTTCCCTGTTCCCTGTTCCCTGTTCCCTGTTCCCTGCCCTCACAGACCACTTTTTCAGCAAACCCTAGTTAGAAGTATGAACTACGAAATAGCACGGAAACTACTCATAGACCAAACCAGCAGCCTAGATAATCCAGATACTCTGTTAAGTCGTTTACAACAAGGTAAACCTCCTGTTCCTGGTCAGGTTACTTCTACCCTGTTAGCTTTAAAGGTGGTATTTGAAGCTTTAAAAACAGCACCCAACTTAGACAGAGAATTGGCTTTTGCTTTATATCAGTTGGCTGTAAAGGCGCAAAGATTCTTTGCTGCGGGACGAAAGGCAGGTGTGGACTGGCCTCCCCTGCTTAATGAGGATTTAGTCCGTATTTCTTTGGGGGCTGAAAGTATTTTTTCTGGTACATGGCAAACTTTATAAAACTCCTTCTTTCTCCTTTTTTCTCCTTCTTTCTCCTTCTTTCTCCTTCTTCTTCCCGACTCCTGACTCGGTGACTCCTGACTCCTTCTAAATTAGCGGGTTCTTAATTCTGTTTCTAATTTATCTAAATCGGCTTTGAGTAACACTGTGATTTTACCGATGATGGCTTTACCTTCCTTGGGTTGGGCAATTTCTACCCAATACCCATAGCGATCGCCTATCCGTAATTCTCCCTGTAAAGCTTCCCGCGTTGGTGTTTTTGCTAGTCTAGATGTATTAATAGTAGTCTGATTAGGATATTGATAGACAATTTGAGCCTCATTGTAATCTTGATACACATCTAAACTATAAATTACTCGTAAAGACTCTTCTAAACGTTGTAATGTAATGCCATTAACAGCATCGAACATAGTCATCCGTTCAGTGCGAATTGTGATGTGGTCTTTAGTAAATGTTACTCTACCAGGAGGTAATACGGAGGCTTGGAAGGTAAATCTTTGAGCCGCTGTATCACTTTTACTAATAAATAATCGTTCTCCCGGTTTTGGCTGTAGTGTGGGATGGGCTTTAATCCATGAGAGTACATCTCCTGTACTGTCTCCAGGTAGGGCTTGTCCGGGAGAATTTAGCAGCATTTCCACTGATAACCAAGGTATCAGTGAGCAAGGTAAAATCAATAATTTCAGTAAGGATTGTTTGAGCATTTTTTAGATAAATTAGGGTGCGTCGGAATTTTCACTGTCAACCCATTGCTACTTTAATGACTTTCCGCGCCTTCATATCTATAAATACCTGTTCTAGATCCTGTAAAGGTCGGTGTTCACTAATAAGCAAGTCAAAAGGAATTGTACCACTGGCGATGAGTAATAAGGCAGCCTTTACATATTCTGGTGTATTGTGAAATACGCCTTTGAGAGTAAGTTCACTATAGTGCAATTGTTCAGTATTCACAGTAATTGTGGTATCTCTTGGACAACCACCAAATAAATTGATAGTTGCACCAGGACGACCGCAAGCGATCGCAGTTTCCCAGACACTCGGTACACCAGTAGCCTCTATCACGACATCTGCACCCCAACCAGCGGTTAATTCCTTAACTGTATTGGCAATATCCGTAACTTGATGATAATTAAAAGTCTTGGCTGCACCCAGCCTTTCACCAATTTCTAACCGTTGATTATTCCCACCCCACAATATCACCTCAGTATATTCCGCTAATACTGCCACAAACATCAAGCCAATCGCCCCATCTCCCAAAACTACTACTTTGTCATCGGGTTTGGCTTCACAACGGCTGATACCATGCAATACACAGGCTAAAGGTTCAGTCATCGCCGCTAATACTAGGGGCAAATGATCAGGAACTTGTAATAGATTATACCTAACTATGGGAGCAGGAATTTTCAGATATTCTGCAAATGTCCCATTATTCCAAGTTAAATGGGGACATAAAGAATATTCTTGGCGTTGACAAAAGAAACATTTCATGCAGGGTGCAGAATTATTTGCCACCACGCGATCGCCTACCCGCCAATTCCTCACCCCAGCACCGACAGCCACAATCCGTCCTGCACCTTCATGACCAAACAGTGTTGGTAGTGTCAGCATTTTAGCATGACCACCCCGTCGCCACACCTTCAAATCTGTACCACAAGTAGTAGCTGCTTCCACCTGAATCACCACCTCGCCGGCTTCGGGAGTCGGGTCAGGAACTTGTTCTAGGCGTAAATCCTCTTGTCCGTAGAGTAGTGCTGCTAACAAAACTTTTCACCCATAAAAAAGAAGTATGACTTTAACCACCTATGAAAATCACTTAAATACGGTTTTATAAGTAATTGGACAAAAATATTTACAGTCATTGCGAGGGAAGGGAAGCAATCACAACCCTGGCGATTGCTTCATTTCACTTCGTTCCATATGGCTAACGCCACGCTACGCTAACGCAATGATATTGTGTAATTAATTCTATCTCACTACTTACCATACTTAATGATATCGGCATATATTTTGTATTTAAAATTAGCAATTTCTGATTTTACCCAAATTTATGCTAATTAGCGATCTTTCCCGGACAAATTCAAGAACTCAACGCCGTTTGCGGTAAAACTTCTTGATTACGAGTTTCTCGCTTAGATAGGGGATTAGATCCATCATTGATGCTTAAAACTGGTACTTCTTGTCTACAGGACAGACAAAACCAATAAACCTCATGATGGCGAACATGACGCAGAACCGAACCGCCGCAGCAAGGGCAGGTGTTAACTATGATACTCATAAGATGTCCCCCTTTCAAAAAATTCAACCCTGGCAATGTTATGATTGATCTCGACATCACCATTAAAAACAATTCCAACTTCTACTTTTATGCTTGATTTAATGACGTTCATTTTTGCAGCCCTTTATTTCCCCATTCGGAATCCTCCAATTTGGAGAAAATGGGGGTAAAAAACTATCAATAAATGCTAAATTAACAGATTGTTAAAAGATTTTCACAAACTCATTTTTTGATCGAAACATGAAAAATTCAGAGAACATTATTAAACTATAAACTAGTATAGACCTTGTTCATCTATCTGAGGGATCATAAATATCTAATTTTTACCGAATAAATGCTTCACCATTATTTTGCGATCATTTTAATCAATAACTCATGAAAATTGCTACTTGGAATGTGAATTCTGTGCGGACACGTTTAGAACAGGTTATCAATTGGTTAACAGAAAATCCGGTTGATGTTTTGTGTTTACAAGAAACCAAAGTCATAGACCAGGACTTTCCTAGTCTCGCATTTACAAATTTAGGCTATTATCCGTATATTTCTGGGCAAAAATCTTATAATGGTGTGGCTTTAATTAGTCGTCAACCGTTGATAGATGTAAGTGCAGGGTTTAGTCCTATTTTACCAGGTCTAGAATCAGTATGGGATGAACAAAAACGGGTGATTACGGGTGTAATTGAGGGCGTAAGAATTGTTAATCTTTACGTTCCCAATGGTTCATCTATTGGTAGCGAAAAGTATGAATATAAGTTAGGCTGGTTAAAAATACTGAAAGAATATTTACAGACGTTAATATTATCAAATCCAGCTATTTCTCTGTGTGGTGATTTTAATATTGCCCTAGAAGATATAGATATTAATGATAAAGTAAAAATAGATAATCACATCATGGCATCGGAATTAGAACGTCAAGCTTTACGAGATGTTCTGAATGTAGGTTTTGCAGATGCTTTTCGTAAATTCAACAGCGAAGGGGAAAACTATAGTTGGTGGGATTATCGCACGGCTGCTTTTAAGCGTAATTTAGGTTGGCGAATAGATCACCATTATCTGACACCAATGTTGTATGAACGCGCTCAAAGTTGTATTATTGATATTGAACCGCGAAAGTTAGTTCAACCCAGTGACCATACACCAGTAATTGTAGAATTATAGCGGATTTTAGATCCCCCACTTCTTTGAGAAGTGGGGGATATGATTTTCCATTTATCTTCCTAACAATAAACCTCTGAAAAAATAAATCATGTTTGTTAATATTTGTTCTATCCATAATATAGAATAATCTAACCATTCCAGAATTTGTTCTAATGGGTGTTTTTCGTAGCCTAATGAGGTGGCGGAAATATCAATCCAGTCTGGCTTAAAATTAAATTCTTGGCTGGTTTGACTGCCTGTTTGGGTAAATTCGTCGTTTTTCGGTTGAGGTGGTTGTTGACCCATTGTAGTCCGAATTCTCGGTAATCCCCATCTTATTTGAGATTGCGGTAGTTTATTGACATCATTATTATCAGATAATTCTTCAATATTGGTGGGGGTATTACCAAATAAATCATTCCATGTTAACCAGGTATCTTCTGAAGTATCCCCAATATTTAACTGATTGTTTGCTGATACTATCTTTTCAAAATCAGGTTTACTTTGTGGGGTTTCTCCAGAAGAATTTGAGTCAAGTTGATAAGTATTTCTGACAACAAAAAAGTAGTTTATCGCGGCTAAAATTAAATTAGAAATACTTTGTTGCGGAGGTTTTAAGTGATCATGATTAATAGTTAAATCATTAACTTGACTTTGGAAATTTTTGACGATTTCCTGACTATGTTTTTGGACGGGGACTAAAGCCGTAGTTTCTAAATTAGCAATTAATTGATCGAGAAATCCAAAAAGTTTCAGGGGATTGAGGAGAGGTTGTTGTACTATGATAGGATCATCATCAGTTAACTTATTCAAAAGATCATCAATTTTGGGTAATAATTCTTGTTGTTGGTGAGTAATTAGTTGTAAAGAATACCGATATTCACTAATTTCGCTATTAATTCTATCTGCTAATTTGACGTTTTGCTGCGGTGTGAAAACATCGAAAATACGATTATCTGCGCTTACTAATACTAAATTACGAGTTTGCAATTCTATGGCAATTCCTTGTACTGTTGGTATATGCTGTTGCAGGGTATTTTCTGGAGTTGGAGAATTCGGCTGAGGAAAAATTTTCTTCCACAAAGATCCTAAAAATGTGAGAGGATTTGTTTGTGAGGAAGTTGGTATATCAGTCTCTCCGGGAGGAAGATTTTTGATAACATCTAATATAATTTGAATTGGCGCATCACTGGTAGGAGGAGTTGCTGATTGTAATTTTTTGACTGTGCCATCTTGTTGCCATAATTGGTACAGTGGATAAAGTAGAGAACCTATACCCGAACCAGTAGCAAGTTGCAAATTCTTGAAGGTGTTTTCCAGTGTTTGTGTCAACCGTCGAGAATGCTGGTAGACAAAGTTGAAGAGTTTGCTTTGATAGCGATTGGAGAAATCAGAAGACATGGTAATTATGTATAATTTGTAAGGTGGAGGTTATCGTCAATTAAAGGCTTTAGGTGTTGCTGATTAAGGGGATGAATTTTAGTCTCACGCAAAGGCGCAAAGACGCAAAGGTCAGAGTTTTAAAGGTTTAATTTGGGAATTTCATACCTTAGTTCAGCAACGCCTAATTTTGAATTGTTAAGAGATTCCCACAGACATATGAATTTTCAGCAATATCAATTATTGACATTTATAGTAATTGGGAATTGCATGAGAGACAAACTAAAAATCAAAGCAGCTTCATTTCTGATTTCTGACTCCTGCTGTATATTATTTTATTAGAAATATGACTCTTCCTGTATCCTCATTAAATACTAAATCTATATCAACAGCAATTGAAATTTTGCGTTCTTGTTGTCAGGTTGATATCCAGTCAAGCTGGCGATATCAGGAAACTGACGGGGTAGTTACTGATTTTATCCCATTTAGTTTAACTGATTGGCAACCTGTTGAGCTAAATGAAAAAGCTCATGTTTCCTGGACAGGGGGAAACCGGGTATTATGGTTAGGACAAAAATTTTCTGTTCCTGAACATTTACACAATTTTCCGTTAACAAGTTTGTCTTTGCGCGTGGCTTTGGTATGGTGGGCAGATTTAGCAGAAGTGTATGTTAATGGTAAGTTAGTATTGACGGGGGATTTGTTTGATTCTTCCCCGCGAGTATTGCTGAGTCCAAGTGTCAGTCCTGGAGAAGAGTTTACCATAGCTTTGCGGTTGGTGAGTCCGGGACATTGTGATGGGGCGTTGATGCGATCGCTTGCAATTTTTGAGTCCACAGATTATGATAATCCTGATGCTGGTTTTATTGCTGATGAATTAGCAGTTACGGAAATTCTTTTACAAAACTTCGCACCAGAAAAGTTACTAAGTTTAGCTGGGGAAGTTGAGAAATTTACAAATCGCCAAGACGCAGAAAATCAAGATTGGAAAACATATCTGCTGAATTTGCGACAAACCTATTTGAGTTTAGCTGAATTTATCAACGCCCAAAAATATAAAATTAATTTATTAGGTCATGCACATTTAGATTTAGCATGGTTATGGCCTGTGGAGGAAACTTGGAAAGCAGCACAAAATACTTTTGAGTCAGCTTTAAAACTCCAACAGGATTTTCCCGAATTGATTTTCTGTCATACCACACCGGCGTTGTATGCTTGGGTAGAGGAAAATCGTCCCGACTTGTTTCGAGAAATTCAAAATCAAGTTAAAGCCGGAAAATGGGAATTTTTAGGTGGTTTTTGGGTAGAACCGGATTTAAATTTAATTGCTGGTGAGTCTATAGCCCGTCAGTTATTATATGGACAAAGGTATTTTCTCCAGAAGTTCGGAAAAATATCTTCTGTAGTTTGGGTTCCCGACACCTTTGGTTTTTGTGCGACGTTACCCCAATTTTTTGCAAATGCGGGAATTGAGTGTTTTGTAACTCAGAAACTCCGCTGGAATGATACAACTAAATTTGATTATGACTTATTTTGGTGGCGATCGCCTGATGGCAGTCAAACATTAAGTTTCATGTCCGCACCTATCGGCGAAACCATCGAACCTGTAAAAATGACCAAGTCCGCTTGTGACTGGAAAACTCAAACAGGTTTACACAATTCTCTTTGGCTTCCCGGAGTCGGTGATCATGGTGGTGGTCCAACCCGTGATATGCTAGAAACCGCGCGACGGTGGGAACATTCCCCAATTTTCCCCAAGTTAGAATTTACAACTTCCGAAAAATACCTCAACGACATAAAATCATCAACTCAAAACTTACCAGTTTGGGAAGACGAACTTTATTTAGAATTCCACCGAGGATGTTATACTACCCACGCAGACCAAAAACGCTGGAATCGCAAATCTGAACATTTATTATATAGTGCTGAATTATTCGCAACTTTAGCAAATATCCTTTGTGGTGCAGAATTTCCACAAACAGAAATAGAAACCGCATGGAAAAAAGTTTTATTTAACCAGTTTCACGACATTCTCCCCGGTTCTTCCATTACCCAAGTTTACGCAGACGCTTTATGGGAATGGGAAGCAGTAGAACAATCAGGAACGAAAATACTAGAAGACTCATTAAAAGCGATCGCTTCCACAATCAACATACCACAACCTCCCAACCCTGAGAGCATCCCCGTCATAATTTTTAACTCACTCAACTGGGAACGTTCCCAAGTTGTCACCATTGACTTATCAAAAATCATCACCACAGATTACCCAACCTGGAAAGTTGCTGATATTCAAGGAAAAGAAATCCTCTCCCAAAACAGCGAAAACTCAACCTTATTATTTTTCGCAACCATACCATCTATAGGTTACAGCATTTTCTGGCTTTCTCCATCTTCCCCCCAACCCAAAACATTCCCCGAAAACTGGATATTAGAAACCGAATATTTGCAAATTCAAATCAACTCCGAAACCGGAGATATAGCCAACATCTTCGACAAAACCCAACAACGAGAAATTTTAACTGGTGCAGGAAATCAACTTCAAGCCTTTAGGGACAGTGGACAATATTGGGATGCTTGGAACATAGACCCAGATTATAACACAAAACCTCTACCGCCAACTCAATTAAAATTAATTCAATGGCAAGAATATGGAGAAATTCAACAACGATTGCGAGTAGTCCGTCAACTCGGAAAATCAGAATTTTGTCAAGATTACATCTTGGAAATCGGTTCACCAATTTTGAAAATAACTAATACTGTAAATTGGCAAGAAAATCACGTATTAGTTAAAACAGCCTTTCCTCTCAACCTCCAAGCCGAATTTGCCACTTATGAAATTCCCTGCGGCGCTATTCATCGTCCCACAAATCCCCAAACCCCCGCAGAAAAGGCAAAATGGGAAGTCCCCGCATTACATTGGGCAGATTTAACCACAGATACAAAGATCGGAAAATACGGAGTTAGTCTTCTCAATGATTGTAAATATGGTTACGATGCCAAACCTAACCAACTACGCCTCACCTTGCTAAGAAGTTCCCATTGGCCAGACTCCCAAGCAGATAGAGGGATACAAGAATTTACCTACAGTTTATATCCTCATTTAGACAGTTGGGAAGAAGCAGAAACCGTTAAACGTGGTTATGAGTTGAATGTTCCTTTGCAAGTATTAGTAAACCCAATCAAATATCAACCTGGATTAAACCCTTGTCAAAGCCAAAGTTTTCTCACCTTATCAGCAGATAACTTGATTTTAATGGCACTCAAACCCAGTGAAAACGATCCAAAAAAGTTTATTCTTCGCTTTTATGAATGTCACGGAAAAACAGCAGAATTATCTTTGCAAAGCGAGATTCTAAATCTAGAAAACCCAACCGACTTATTAGAAGATAATATCAAACTTTCCGCAATAAATCAAGTAAATAAAAATATTCAACCTTGGAAAATTGTGACATTTCAAGCCATATCTAGCAGAATTCAGGAGTAGGGACGGGGTCTCCCCGCCCAAAATAATCAAATCTGCGTTTATCTGCGTTTATCTGCGTTTAATTATCATTAAAAACTAAACTTCGTGAAAAAGCAGTCAAAATGCTATTCAAAAAGCCTTCTATCCTGGAAACATAAAATTTTATAGACAGAGAAAAATATTTTTTTAGAGAAAATAAATTCAGTAACCCTGATTTTTAGAGGCTTTTTCAAAATCATAGCTTCTATCGTAGGGTCTAAATTTGATTAAAAGAGGCAGTTTTTATTTCTTGTAACATGGGGTTACAAGCAATGCTTCATTTACTATAAGTCTTATGAATGATTTTTGTTAACTCTAGATAATTGTGATTAAAAACCATGTCTCGTTCCATAGTCCCGGCCGTTCTCTTAGTAGACGGTTACAATATTATAGGCACTTGGCCTTGCTTGATAAAAACCCGTGATCATGCCGGACTTGAGGCTGCACGGGGTGAATTAGTGGAAGTAATGACTAATTATAGTGCTTTCCAAGGTTATGAAACTCAGGTAGTGTTTGATGCTCAATATCAAAACACTCCTAGTAACAGAGAAACTATTACAAATTTTCTAACAGTACATTATACGGATTTTGGTCAGACCGCAGACACATATATAGAAAAAACCTGTGCGTCTCTCCGTCACCAAATATCCCAATGTTTAATTTCCCGCATGATTGTCGCTACATCAGATCGAGCGCAGCAGTTAACAGTCCAGGGATATGGTGCTGAATGGTTATCAGCGCATCAACTATGTGGCGAAGTAGAAACTACTGTCTGTCGAATGCGCCATAGGTATCAGTCGCAAAAACAACCGAAAAGTAGATTCTTGGTGAATGGAATTGATCCTAAAGCCAGACAACGGCTGACGGAATTGCGAATGGGATTATAATTTCAGCATTCGTAAATCTCCGAATGTAGCTGCTGGAAAGGTTTTGGGGCATTAAAAGTGAGAAATTTCAGCAGCCATAAAAAAAGTTGGGAAATTTTTCCAAAACCCCTTGCATTAATTTGGATTTAGGTTTATTATAGCTAAAGTTAAGAGCAAAGAGCATTCCTCAGTAGCTCAGTGGTAGAGCGATCGACTGTTAATCGATTGGTCGCTGGTTCGAATCCGGCCTGGGGAGTTTAAATAAAAGATAAGGCGTGAAACAAAAGTTAATGAGTTTTACGTCTTGTTTTTTGTATACTCAAAACGGCTTAATTGTTTGATTCTAAAGGTAGTAGTAGTAGGGGTAAAGCAAGAGCTTCATTGGTGTCAACTTAAGTTAAAAATGGCTTATCTGTTTGCTTCCACACCGCCCGGAAATGAATTTCCGGGCTAATAGCGAAAGTAAACTAAAGTTTACTCAAAAATTTCCGGGTTATTTAGTCATCAAAAGACAACTTCTGCTATTAGACTGGGAATATGGCTAACGCCACGCTACGCTATCATTCCCAGGCGGGCTACAGGTTTCACGTTAAGTTGACACCATTAAGCACTGCTCATTGGTGTCAACTTAACGTAAAACATCTATCCCGCAAAGAACTCAACTTACCTCATTCCCAGTCTCTGACTGGGAATGAATTATAGAAGGCTCTGCCTTCAATGATATTAGAGGCAGAGCCTCATCAACTGCATTCCTAGTCAGAGACTAGGAACGAGATGTGGTAGGGATTTGAGCTTAAGTTGACACCAATGAAGCTCTTGCTTTACCCCTACACATCTAGGTTCTTTGTCATTTCACAAAAGTTTATATCCTACTTGTGTTTAATAAGTAATTGAACAAAAATATTTACAGTCATTGCGAGGGAAGAGAAGCAATCACAACCCTGGCGATTGCTTCATTTCACTTCGTTCCATATGGCTAACGCCACGCTGCGCTAATGCAATGACATTATGTAATTAATTCTGTCTCACTACTGATTATGCTTTAATTGGATAGTTGCTAATTACGTCTTGTTCTCTGTTTACTTTATTAAAATCTGTTTAATGGTTAATTATTAAAATAGATGTATTGATCTTTTTTAGGAAATACCATGCCACAGCGGATAATTATAGAAGTCAATAATTGGTTTAAACGAGATAGAATTGTTCGTAACTTAGAGCTTTTTCAGGATATTATTGTCATCTCCCTTTGTGTGAGTTTATTTTGTGTTATGCTCATTCGATTAGGAGATATGTTTTTATCGTTTTTACGTCCATTAGATTTACGGCAAGTCACATCTGATATTCTGTTTATTTTGATATTAGTAGAACTGTTTCGGTTATTAGTTGATTACCTCCAAGAACGCAGTATATCCGTAGGTGCAGCCGTAGAAATTACGATTGTTTCGGCTTTGCGAGAGGTAATTTTACGTGGTGTATTAGAAATTTCCCGCGACCAACTTTTTGGACTTTCTGTATTTCTATTAGTTTTATCAGGAATTTTCCTAGCTTTACCTTGGATGCCTAGCTTATTAAAACAGGTGAAAATTAATAACCATGAGACAGTAGAACCAGAATCATACAGCAGAATTCAAGAGTCAGGAGTCAGCAGTAAAACGTAATTTTGCCAAAAAATAGGGAAGAGGATTATTTAACCAATTCCCCAATTAAATAAGTAGGTTGGCGTTGAAAATTGTAGTTATGGCAAGGCAAAAGGCAAGAGGCAAGAGGTAAGAGTGAAGAGGGTTTAGGCGATTTTACATTTCTTTACACAGTTTGGTTTTATTGTGTTCACCTACTTATTAGTTTTATGGGAGTCCGATAATATGTCTCAATTAACATCAAAACAATGGATTTTAATCAAACACAAAATTACACCATATTTGTTCTTATTACCTGCCTTGATTATCTTAATATTAACTGTTTTTTGGCCAGCAGTTCAAGCCTTTTATCTGAGTTTTACCAACTATGAAAATATAGGAGATCCTCCTCAATGGATTGGCTGGAAAAATTTCCTGCGTTTATCGAAAGATCCAGTTTTTTGGCAAACATTACAAAATACATTTATTTATCTGATTGGTGTTGTTCCTATTTTAGTATTTTTACCCTTAGCTTTAGCAATTTTAGTGAATCAAAAACTGCGGGGAATGAATTGGTTTAGGACAGCATATTATACTCCAGTTGTAATTTCTATGGTAGTAGCTGGGATAGCTTGGAAATGGTTATATGCAGAGAACGGATTGCTGAATCAAATTCTCAAAACTTTAGGGATTTTTCCTGACGGAATTCCCTGGTTAACAAGTCCTGATAAGATATTGGGAATTGTTCCCATTTCTTTAGCTAGTATTATGGCTGTAACGATTTGGAAGGGCTTAGGCTATTATATGGTAATTTATTTAGCTGGATTACAAGCCATTCCCGCTGATATTTATGAAGCTGCGGCTATTGATGGTTCAGATAGTGTTCGTAAACATTGGGATATTACCTTACCATTGATGCAACCCTATTTAGCTTTAGTGGCTGTAATTTCGGCAATTTCCGCAACTAAAGTTTTTGAAGAAGTTTATATTATGACCCAAGGCGGACCACTCAATAGTTCTAAGACTATTGTTTATTATTTGTATGAACAAGCATTTGGTAATTTAGAGATTAGCTATGCTTGTACCATTGGTTTGGTGCTATTTTTAATTATTTTAGGGTTATCAATTTTAAGATTAGTTATCAATCAAGATGGGAATGATTTTAGTGTTTAATATTTAAAGATGAATTTTGCATCAATATCTATTACGAGTCATGTAAGAAGAGAATAGTTAGTTAAACTGCAAAAGGCTAGAACATCTGTTTTTACATGATAGTTTTTCTTTAACTGAAAAATAGTTAACTAAGAGGGTGTTTGAAAAGTTTTTAATGTATAAACAGACCCCTCTCCAAACCTCTCCCCGAAGCGGGGAGAGGCTTTGAAAACCCCCTTCCCTCGTAGGGAAGGGGGCAGGGGGGTTAGGTTTTTGGAGATTATCGGTTTCATCTAATACTTTTAAAACATCCTCTAAACTGGAATCTACTATGCCCCAGACTAAGAGAGTAACCGTTCACGGGGGGTACAAAAAACACTCTATATGAGATTCCACGAAAACAGCATGAAAAACGTTATAGATTTGATTTTTTTAGGTCATTTGAAATTCGCAAAATCTCTATATCGGTTTGCAAATCGTTTTCTAGCCAATTTAAGAACCATTCGTTAATATGTCAAGTTGCCTGAAAAACCCAACAGACAAAGCTTTCAGGTTTTTTAATAAATTCTCACCCCCTGTGAACGGTTACCAAAGAATAAGCTTGAGATTTAGTTTCATAATCTAATTTTAAACTACTATCTGCAACTTCAATAATTAAATAAACTTCCGATGGTGTAGGATGATGATCTGCATAGTCCAAAGGATCAATTTTTACAACTGAAATATCTGGTTCTGGTTCAGACCGTTCATTTAACTTTACAGGTTCTTGACTAGATACCCAAGCACGATTTTCCAATCTTTTTTTGAATAAATAGTCTGTTCTTACCACTGCTGAACGGTGCGCTGTTCCTTTTGCAATCATCCAAATAATTTCCCCTCTAAAAGTTTCACCCGTTTATCTGGTGCAAAAATACCCGCTTCAGTCATGCGGTGATATTCTTCCACCGTCCACAAGCGCAATTGTAGATTTGTTTCTGTACTTTGCATAGCGGCTTTTGAGGTTGACTAGATATAGTTTAAATATATTAGATCCCCGACTTCTCAAAGAAGTCGGAGATCTGAGAATGATAATATTTATGATTACTTCTGGGTGATATGTTTCAATAGACCTTGACAGGCATCCATCAGTAAATCTATCACATGATTAAAGCCCTCAACCCCACCATAATAGGGGTCTGGGACTTCCTTGAGGGTGTGTGTAGAGCAAAAATCACACATCAACCTAACTTTAGAATGATATTGCCCAGAACGGTCAACAGCGAGGATATCATCATAATTATTACGATCCATTGCCAAAATCAAATCAAACTCTTGAAAGTCACGGATTTGAAATTGCCGAGCTTGTCCAATGAGTTTAAATCCTAACTTATTCTCTGCTGCGGCACTCATGCGTCGATCCGGTGCTGCACCAATGTGATAACCAGCAGTACCGGCAGAATCGCAAAGAATTGTATTATTTAACCTGGCTTGGTCAATGAGATGATTCATAATATTTTCAGCCGATGGCGATCGGCAAATATTACCAAGGCAGACAAACAGTAGCTTATAAGGCATAATATTTTGATTTAAGTTTTAGTTTTGTGTCAGTTGCCAGTTATTTTACACTCCTGACCACTGACCGGGAATTTTAGATTTTGGATTTTAGATAAAAAAGTTCGGTACGAGTTCCCATCCTTGAGAATGGAAAAATACTCGTTGCGCTGCGCTGCGTACGCTTCGCTAACGTCAATCCCAAAACCAAAATTTTTGAGCTTCTACACTTTAGGTTGGAGTCAATCCAAAATCCAAAATCCAAAATCGTCAATCCAAAATTGAGTGACTAAGTAGTGAGACAGAATTAATTACACAATGTCATTCCGTTAGCGCAGCGTGGCGTTAGCCATAGGGAACGAAGTGAAATGAAGCAATCGCCAGGGTTGTGATTGCTTCCCTTCCCTCGCAATGACTGTAAATATTTTTGTTCAATTACTTACATTCCAGGTAATTCCAGTCCACTGGTTAGATCTTCCATACGTTCTCGCATGGTTTCGGTGGACTTTTTATAGGCATCTTTCATCGCCGCCGCGACTAAATCAGAAAGCACTTCTGGACCTTCTGCTAAAGCAGATGGAGCAATTTCTACTCGTTTGGGTTCTTGGTTGCCACTGACGACGACTTTCACAAGTCCACCACCAGATTCTCCAAGAATCTCCATTTGCTCCAATTCTTCTTGAAGACGCTTTGCACCTTCTTGAACTTGTTGCGCTTTTTTAAATGCTTCGGCTAGTTCTTTCATTTTGCCTAAGCCAAAGCCAAATCCCTGTCCTTTTTCTGCCATAACTGGTTATCCGCTGTACGATTGTTGACAAATCAAATTCAATTATAGATGCGATGAGTCATTAGTCATTAGTCATTAGTCATTAGTCATTGGTAATTTAATTACTCTTGCCTATTGCCTATTGCCTCTTGCCTTTATTTAGCAACCTGCTTGAAACTCACCTAACATTTTCACTTCTGGTTCTAGCCAAATTGACCAGCGTTCTTGCACCTCATTTTGAACATGACGAATAAGGGAGAAAATATCGCTGGCTTTAGCTCCTCCCCGATTGACGATAAAATTAGCATGAAGTTGGGCGACTTGCGCTCCTCCTAATTGATAACCCTTGAGTCCGGTTTGTTCAATTAACCAACCAGCAGAATAAGGTTTAGGATTTCTAAACACACTGCCACAACTAGGATAGCTGTAGGGTTGAGTGCTGAGTCGGTGTTTTTTATGTTCCTTAGTTCTAGCTGTCACTTGCACAGGATCTGCTCCTGGTTGCAGTTGGAAGGTGGCTTGAGTCACAATCCGCTTACGACCTTGGAGGAGTGAACTCCTGTATGTGTAACCTAATTCCTCTGGGGTGAGAGTTGCCAAAGTTCCATCTGGAGAAAGAACTTGAGCGCTAACTAACATATCTGCGATACAGCTATTGTGCGCTCCAGCATTCATTACCACTGCACCGCCCACAGTTCCGGGAATACCCACAGCCCATTCTAATCCTTCCCATCCTAAAGCGGCTGCGTCCCATGCTAGAGTCGGGATAGGTTCTCCGGCGGATACAGTTAATTGACCTGTAGTTGGGTCAAAGTTTTTAGACCGGAGATGACGAGTGGCAATGACTAGACCGGGTATGCCGCGATCGCTCACCAACAAATTAGAACCAGCACCCAATACTGTGATTGCTAAATTATTTTCTTTTGCGTACTCAATACTTACTTGTAACGCTTCTAAATCATAGGGAGAAACATAGCACTCAGCCTCTCCACCAACTCGATAAGAAGTAAACGCTGACAAAGAAGTATGAGTTTTCAAAGGACAATTCGTCCCTGGTAGGTAAATTAATTTACTATTATCCACATCATCTTTTGTTTGCATTTGTGGAGTGAAATTAGAAAATTCGCAGATTTTGCCAAATCCCTGGGAAGTTATCATCTTTACTTCAATTAGTGAATTTTTGACATTTGTTATTTATGGCAACAGACAAGATAGTGAGGACATCAATTAACTGTGAAACTCAGAAGACAACAGGGTTTTATTCCTGAATCGGTGAATCTTTGTCTATGGTAGTGAATTGATGACAACACTACTAGAGTGAAGTTCTTAGTCTAAGAAGTGGCGATCGCTGGTTCACTCATGATGGTAATCAGTTCGGGAATAGCCTGATTTAAGTTACCCGCACCTAAAAACAGTGCCAAATCCCCCGAACATAAGGTTTGCAGTAAAAACTCACTAACCAAAGATAAAGTTTGTTGATAAACCACTTCAGGATTGTGTTTACTAATCGCAGTAGCTAAATCCTGTCCACTCACTTGTCCTAAATCAGGTTCACCCGCACTGTAAATATCCGTCAGCACAACTAAATCAGCATGAGTAAAAGACTCAGCAAACTCTTCTAAAAACGTTAATGTCCGCGTGTAACGATGAGGTTGGAAGATAGCAACTACCCTTTGTCCCGGTCTAGCTTGAAGACGAGCAGCGGCTAAAGTAGCGCGAATTTCGCTAGGATGATGGGCATAATCATCAATAAAAGTCACCCCAGCCGCCTCACCTCGGAACTCAAACCGTCGTCTTGCGCCTTCAAATGTAGCAATACCTTGGGCAATTTCTCCAAATTCTAATCCCAAAACTCTACCCACAGCTACTGCTGCTAGAGAATTGCTGAGGTTATGATGACTCAATAGCTGTAAATTTAACAAACCCAAAGCTTTACCCTTTTCCCATACCAAAGCTGTTGTGCCATCAGCACGATAATCTATATTGGTAACGGTGTAATCAGCACCTTTATCTGGGTAAAGACTATAGGTAATGGTTGGTTTAAACCTATCACGCACTGTCTGACAATCAATGCTACCCACCAAAGTTTTGCAACCTTGAGCAAAGGTTTGGAAGGTATCAACCACCTCTTCCAATGTCTCATAGTGGTCAGGATGATCTAATTCAATATTAGTAATAATACCAATCTCTGGAGCGTGTTTTACCAGAGAACCATCGGACTCATCTGCCTCTGCTACTAAATAACGGCTTGCACCCATTCTAGCATTACCTTCCCAAGCCTTAACTTCACCACCGACCAAAATTGTCGGATCAAGCCCAGCTTGCAATAGCATATAACCAATCATACTACTAGTAGTGGTCTTGCCATGAGTTCCTGCTACAGCAATACTGTAGTAATCAGCAATCAAAGCTGCGAGAACATCAGAACGATGCCAAATGGGGCAACCTAATTCTAGAGCCGCTTTATACTCCAAATTATTAGCATTAATAGCTGTAGAACAAATCACTTGGGGTAAAGCGGTTTTCACAGCAGACAACTTTTCTGGAGAAGTTAACGGTACGGTATTAGCCCTTACTTCTGACAGAAAAAATGCCAAATTATTGGCTTCTTGTTTACTGAAAATGTGAGCGCCCAGGGATTCTAACTTGTGCGTAATATGGTTAGCACGTAAATCTGAACCGGATACTGGCAATTGGCGTTTAGTTAGAACATAAGCCAAAGCAGACATTCCAATCCCACCAATCCCAATGAAATGAAATGGTCTGCCACTAAAATCTATAGAATTACTCATTTTTATTTACCTCTTACACCACACCACACCAGAACCACATAAGACACGCGTATCATAACAGGATTTTGATTGTTACAGATCCTAACTATGCCATCCAAAATATTCATCCCTGCTGAATGATTAAATTTTGACTTTCGTTTTGCTCTGTGAGCCAGATTACCCCCCGGTCGAAAATTCTTGCTGTTTTTAATCTGCCCATAAGATTATTCTGAAAATTTCTGCTACATCGGGAAAGAAAATTGTGTAAATTTAAATACATTTTGTTATGATTGTTTTAGAACTAAGTAGCATGGGCTTAGAGACAGCAACTTGGATCACTTACTAAAAGCCTCTGTCGGAATTGACTACAATAGTACATTGGTAGTGAAATTATTGTTCAATTTATAAAAATCATCATTGGGAATAGGGGGCAGGGGGCAGGGGAAGAATTTTCTTTCTTGTTTTCTTCTTTTCTTCTTTTCTTCCTCCTGACTCCTGACTCCTGACTCCTGACTCCTGATTATAAATTCTGTATTTTTTTGTTGATCTAAAACTTTCTGGTTATAAATAGCCACCCTCTTTGCGATATGATTGGGGTCAACGATATCAACTTATAGGCATAAATACAGAGGGCAAGACACTGTGATTAGAGTTGCAATTAACGGTTTCGGGCGCATTGGACGTAACTTTGCACGCTGCTGGGTGGGCAGAGAAAATAGCAATATCGAACTGGTCGGGATTAATGACACATCCGACCCTAGAACTAATGCTCACCTGCTTAGATATGACTCTATGCTAGGCAAGTTGAAAGGTGTGGATATTAGTGCTGATGATAACTCCATCACAATTAATGGAAATACAATTAAATGCGTATCTGATCGCAACCCAGATAACTTGCCCTGGAAAGAATGGGGAATTGACCTGATTATCGAATCAACAGGTGTTTTTACCAGCAAAGAAGGGGCAATGAGGCACGTAAATGCCGGGGCTAAAAAGGTTTTGATTACAGCCCCTGGTAAAAATGAAGATGGTACTTTTGTCGTCGGTGTAAATCATCATGATTATGACCACAACAAACATAACATCATCAGTAACGCTAGTTGTACAACCAACTGTTTAGCTCCTATTGCCAAGGTATTAGATGAAAAATTTGGTATCATTAAAGGCATAATGACCACTACCCACAGCTACACAGGTGATCAGCGTTTACTAGACGCTTCCCACCGTGATTTGCGTCGGGCTAGAGCAGCAGCTATCAACATTGTTCCCACTTCTACAGGTGCAGCAAAAGCAGTAGCTTTGGTACTTCCTCAGTTGAAGGGTAAGTTAAATGGTGTGGCTTTGCGTGTACCTACCCCTAACGTTTCTATGGTGGATTTTGTAGTGCAAACTGAAAAGCGCACTATTACCGAAGAAGTTAATCAAGCGCTGAAAGAGGCTGCTGAAGGTCCTCTCAAAGGCATTTTGGGTTACACCGAATTGGAACTTGTATCTTCTGACTATCAAGGGACAGATGAATCTTCTGTTGTTGATGCCAGCTTGACTATCGTTATGGGCAATGACATGGTGAAGGTTATGGCATGGTATGACAATGAGTGGGGTTATAGCCAACGTGTTCTTGATTTGGCGGAATTAGTAGCTGAAAAATGGGTTTAATTGTCCTTTGTCAGTTGTCCTTTGTCAGTTGTTTTTTGTTTAAATACTACTGACCACTGACTACTGACTACTGACTAAAATGTTGAAATCCCTGGCTGAGGCTGAGAACTTGGTCGGGGATTTCTGCTTTTTCTTGGTGTAAAATCACGTTTGAGCCTGGGGTAATTGTGCCAATTATGGCGGCACCTGTGCCTAGTTTTTGCACTAATGCTAATGCTGGTTCTGGTGGTAAACACAGGACTAATTCAAAGTCTTCGCCACCGTAGAGGGCATATTCTAATGATTTTTCTGGTGTTAGCCACTCTTCAAAGGCTGATGGTAAGGGGATTTGACTAGATTCTATAACTGCACCGACTTGACTGGCTCGGCAAATTTGTAATACTGCGTCTGCTAAACCGTCGCTACTATCCATGCCAACAACGGTAATTTTAGATTTTAGATTTTGGATTTTGGATTGGGATTCTACAATTTTCCACAAAATAGGTAAGACATCTAAACGGGGTTTAGGACGTTGATGGGCGGTGATTAAGGCTGTCTTGGCTTCAGTTTTGAGGTTTTGACCGATTGAGGGATTTAAGAGTAGTTCTAAGCCTGCACGAGACGCTCCATGTATACCTGTGATCACAATAGCATTTCCTACTTGGGCGATCGCACGACGGATGATGAAGTTGGGGTTGGCTTGACCAAAGGCGGTAATTGCTAAAGTGGTAATGGGCGATCGCACTATATCACCACCTACTATGGGAACATGATATTTTGATAAGCATTTTGTCATACCCTGATATAGTCGCTCTACCCAATTTACAGTCACATCTCCAGGTAAACCTAGTCCCACAGTTATGCCCACCGGAGTTGCCCCCATAGCTGCTAAATCCGACAAATTCGCCGCCGCAGCCCGCCAACCGGCATCCTCTGGAGAGGTGGTAACATCGCTAAAATGCACGCCGTCAATCAGCATATCTGTGGTGACTATTAAAGATTGATTTGGCAAAGTTTCCAATACTGCCGCATCATCACCAATGATATCGGGTGGACAAAAGCGTTGTAATCTTTCTAAAAGACCTTGTTCACCAATATCTCGAACTCGCAGGGAAGATAAATTATTATTCATAATAAAATTTACTGATTAC
Organism: Dolichospermum sp. LEGE 00246; assembly: GCF_015207865.1. Lineage (NCBI taxonomy): Bacteria > Bacillati > Cyanobacteriota > Cyanophyceae > Nostocales > Aphanizomenonaceae > Dolichospermum > Dolichospermum sp. LEGE 00246. Next base: position 17,434 of record NZ_JADEWA010000001.1, on the reverse strand, counting down.
AGAAGTATCTGGTAAGCGTAAAGCTCAGTGGCTTCAGAGAAAGAGATATAAGCGACACGGGCGGTTTTAACCGCCTTTAATCTTGTACTGCTAAATATCTTGACAATCTTACGCCACAACACAAATAGTAGTATAAGACTGGAGGTGGGGATAATGCTAATTTTTGAGTTTAAAGTTTACGGAAAATCAGTTCAGTTAACAGCAATAGATGATGCAATTCGTACTGCCCAATTCGTTCGTAATAGCTGTATTCGGCTATGGATGGATGTTAAAGATACAGGCAAAAATGACTTGCAAAAATATTGTGCTGTACTAGCAGCTAATTTCCCGTTTGCTAATGAACTCAATTCAATGGCGCGACAAGCTAGTGCTGAACGGGCATGGTCTTCTATCTCTCGGTTTTACGATAATTGCAAGAAGAATATTCCTGGTTTAAAGGGATATCCTCAATTTCATAAAGATTGTCGTTCTGTTGAATATAAAACATCAGGATGGGTGCGATTCGTTCTCTCGAAATGGAAACTATCCAAGGATGAGAGGCAATTTCAAATAGTAGATTATAAAACTACTGAAATTGACAACTTAATAATCATGTAGGTGAAAATTCCTACCTCTCTTGGTGAAGAGATGAAAGCATAACCCTACAGTTTGAGACTGATTATCAATGCTGGAGTGCAAGGGTTAAAAGCGGGTAACTACAAGCCCAATGTGGAATCCCTGCAAGCAAAGCTGTACATGGGTAACTAACGTGAAGGTATGCCCGAATCGTCGTTAAAGTTAACCAGCCAAATCAGGCTGATAGGCTGGAGCCAAAAGGCAAAGGATACATGGGGTCAGCGTTTCCATCCACGACTGACATTCACCCTCAATAAACCCGGCGAAGAGTACCACCCTAAATACAGCGTCAAATGATTATTAGGAACGAAATAATCCTCATATTTGCTCTCAGGAAAGGTCGATTCTCCTGAGTAGGTATCAACCGCAAGCATTACGAGGACAGGATTGTCTCAGAAGCAAATGCTCTTGGTAATACAAGAGATAAGCAGACGGAGACGCGACAGTTTGGACGATAAAGCTACCAAATAGAGTTAATAAGTCATGAACACGGCATTACAACCGATGTATGAATGGAAAAATATTCCCTGGCGAAAGCTAGAGAAGAATGTTTTTAAGCTCCAACGGCGGATTTATCAAGCCTCTAATCGTGGTGATGTCAAGACAGTCCATAGACTTCAACGTCTGTTGATGAAATCCTGGTCTGCAAAATGCCTGGCAGTTCGTCGGGTCACTCAGGACAATCAAGGGAAAAAGACAGCCGGAGTAGACGGAGTAAAATCATTAACTCCTAAACAAAGGCTGACATTAGTTTCCAGTCTTGAGATTAATCAAAAGGTCAATCCAACGAGAAGGGTAAGGATACCTAAACCTGGATCAGCGGAAAAAAGACCACTCGGAATTCCGACAATGAACGATAGGGCATTACAAGCCATAGCCAAAATCGCTTTGGAACCCGAATGGGAAGCCAAATTTGAAGAAAATAGTTATGGTTTTCGACCAGGACGCTCATGTCATGATGCGGTTGCAGCAATATTTAACAGCATTAGGTTCGTACCTAAATACGCCCTTGATGCTGACATATCAAAATGCTTTGACCAAATCAATCATGAAGCACTTCTAAGGAAAATTGGCACATTCCCCAAACTTAGACGGGTTATTAAAGCCTGGCTTAAATCTGGGGTAGTAGATAATGGAACCCTATTCCCCACAGAAGAAGGAACCCCACAGGGAGGAGTTATTTCCCCTCTTCTTGCCAACATCGCATTGCATGGATTGGAAACCAGAATTAGGGAAAATTATCCTGAATTCACTAAAGTCAACGGGATTAGATACACCAATGGAAGTTGGAAGCCGGAAATCATTAGATACGCCGATGATTTTGTAATTCTCCACCGAGACTTGTCCGTTATCCAAGAGTGCAAACGAATTACTGAGGAATGGCTCAAAGACATGGGTTTAGAATTGAAGCCAAGTAAAACCCGGATTGCCCATACACTTGAAAAAGTAGAAGGCATAGCTGGATTTGAATTCCTAGGATTCAACATCTGCCAACATAAGGCAGGAAAACATAATTCGGCAAAAAATCCCAGGAAACAAATATTAGGCTTTAAAACTATCATCACACCTGCAAAGGAAAAGGCAAAGCGTCATTACAAGAAGTTAGTAGAAATCATTGAGGCACATACAGCGTTACCCCAAAACCTCCTAATACAGAAATTAAATCCTGTCATCAGGGGATGGTGTAACTACTATTCAACAGTAGTTAGCCAGGAAACGTTCGATACAGTTGCACACCTGCTATTTAAAAGACTACTTGTATGGGCTTGCCGCAGACACCCAAGGAAGGGCAAGAAATGGGTTGTCAGGAAATACTGGCAAACCCATTGGAATTTTAAAAGTCCAGATGGATGGGAACTGGCAAATCCTGCCAAAACATCCATCAAAAGACACGTAAAAGTAAAAGGAAATTCCAGCCCCTACGATGGAAACTGGGTCTATTGGGCAACCAGGAAGGGAGAACACCCCGAAACGCCAACTAAAGTAGCAACCCTACTTAAAAAGCAAAAGGGAAAATGCCCATGCTGTGGATTATTCTTCAAAACTGACGACCTGCTAGAAATCGACCATATCACCCCAAAATCACTGGGTGGTAAAGACGAATATAAAAACTGGCAGCTATTACACCGTCATTGCCACGATAAGAAAACGTCAGAAGATGGCAGCATCAACGCAAAGGACGTATGGTATCTGTAACAACAGACCAAATTGTTGAGGAGCCGTGTGAGATGAAAATCTCAAGCACGGTTTTGAAGACCAGTCGGAGGGGCGACCGTCCGGCTGAGTTCATCCGGCTTGCTGATAATCGCGGAAATAAAGCGTTTAACTCTACATTGGCTGTGTTTTCGGGAAACTGGGGTGAGAACAAGTAGAAACAAATCGCGGTTGAGTGATTTGTGTGTAGTTACCCTAGAAGATGCAAAGGAATTACAAAATACTTCTGCTGTATTTCAATCACCACCATTATTGATTATCGAAGTGGTTGGTCTAGAATCGGTAAAAAGAGATTATCGTTATAAACGGTCGGAATATGCAGCTTTAGGAGTTCCTGAATATTGGATTGTCGATCCTTTAGAGAATAAGATTTCTGTGTTATTTCTGGAAGAAGGATTATATGAAGATACGGTATTTACTGCTAATCAAAAAATTATATCGCGGACTTTTTCCGAATTGAATATTACAGTTGAGCAGGTATTCAATGCAGGTAATTTGGGATAGTCAGTGTAAATAGTGGGTTAGCTACCCTACAAATCTGAGATATTTTTAAAGGTAACAGAAATGGTTTCTACCATTGGCATCACAGACAGCATTAAAAGTTTGAGTGATTTACAAACTCGTTGTCACTTACACCAAGCAGAAGATGAAAACTTTTTTAATGAATGGTTAACAGACTTACCACAACTCAACCCACAAGAACAATCAGGTGTTAGTCGCATCAAACAGCGTTATGATTATCATCGCCTTGATGGTTTATTATTAGAAGGGACAATTAATCTTTTAGTCGTTTCGCCACTTTTAGAACTTGCAGGTTTTCTAGATTCACCTTACCGAATTCGTTCACCCTATGGCATAAATTTAGAAATTGAAGAACCAGAAGAAACAATTCGCGGTTTTATTGATGTCCTAGTTGTCCAGGGAAAACTTTGGATTTTTGTGGTTGAATCTAAACGAAATAGCATTCCAGTTGTCGCAGCAATACCGCAGTTATTAGCCTATATGTTAACTACTCCCCACCGGGACAAATCAGTATTTGGTATGGCTACAAATGGTGATGAATTTATATTTATAAAACTAGCTATCACAGACAAACCTGAATACGACGTATCACGCACATTTTCCCTATTTCCCCGCCGACATGAATTAGCTGAAGTGTTGCAAATTTTAAAACGATTAGGAGAATCCATTATAGCTTAAGTAATTAGACAAAAATATTTACAGTCATTGCGAGCGAAGAGAAGCAATCACAACCCTTGGAATTGCTTCATTTCACTTCGTTCCATTCCCAATGACATTGTGTAATTAATTCTGTCTCACTACTTAATTGATCTGAGGGCAAACGCCCCTAAATTCTGTAATCCATGTCCAGCAAGGGTTTCAATTTTTAGTCACAAAACTAAACAATCGTCAAAACCTTGGTCCAGTAAGCATTCTAAAAATAAGCTGCGTTTGCCCTGAATTGATCTGCATCTTTTCCTGAAACCTTTTTGCCATTGCCCAAATTTCATAAGTAGTGAGACAGAATTAATTACACAATGTCATTGCATTAGCGCAGCGTGGCGTTAGCCATCTGGAACGAAGTGAAATGGAGCAATCACAACACTGGCGATTGCTTCCCTTCGCTCGCAATGACTGTAAATATTTTTGTCAAATTACTTAGTACATTTAAATTCTTTGTTATTTTTACTACTATAGCAGTATGCACTTGAGTGAGATGCAGTCAGCAAATTATAAAGCCTGTAGGGGCGCAGGGTCTGCGATCTTGATTGTATTGCATCAAGCGTGATAACAGCTATGAAGGTTCTGGGTATGCGATTATCAATACTCAGAAATTCGTATTGAGCATCAGTCAAATTATTGGGGTATGCTTTACTCATGTTACTCTCAGGGTAAACTGTGACAGAAAAACCACAGTTTACATTGAGAGAGCTTTTTTACAACCTACCCGACGTTTTAAACACCCTCTAATGACAAACATCAAACGTGCGATTAGTCTAGTTTGGCAAAGTTCTCCAAACTGGATGATTGCCAATGTAATTTTTAATGTAATTCAAAGTATATTACCTCTGACATTACTTTACATTATCAAATTAATTGTGGATCGCATTGCTGTCAGTATCAGCATTAACGATAAACAACAGATGTTTGGAGATATTACCTTTCTGCTCATCAATGCTGGGGCAATTGTATTATGGATCAATTTTAATACTGTAATTGCGGAAATATGCTCTACAACCCTATCGCAGAGGGTGACAGACTATATGCAGGTAACGATTTTCCGAAAAGCGATCGCTATTGATCTAGAATCCTACGAAAGCCCTGAAAAACAAGATATTTTGGAACGTGCTAAGTGGGAAGCACCACACCGCCCTACCCGAATGTTAAGCAATTTAACTACTGCTTTTCAAAATATTATCTCTTTGACAGTAATCTCTGGATTATTACTCTCATTAAATTGGGTGATATTTGTAATTTTGTTGGTGGCTTCAATACCGACAATGTTTATTCGCTTTTGGCAATCAAAATTTCTCTACAAATGGCAGCGTCGTCAAACTGAAATAGAACGTAAAGCTAACTACTTTGGACATTTAATACTAGGAGATCAACCTGCAAAGGAGATTAGAATATTCGGTTTAGGTGATGTTTTCATTCAAAGATTTTATCAACTTAGACAACAACTATTTAAAGAGAAACTTGCTATTACAGTCCAACAATCTCTGATGCGATTAATTACACAGGGTTGTACTGGGCTGTTGATGATAGGAACATATCTATTTATTATTCATCAAACAATTTATGGTAAGTTTCAATTGGGTGATTTAGTTTTATATAGTCAAGCATTTCAGAGGGGACAAAATGGACTCAAAGACTTGATTGCTAGTCTAGGCGGACTGCATGAAAATAATTTATTTCTGTCGGATATATTTGATTTCCTGGCTCTCCCAAATGGGATGCATGAAACTATGCAGCCCAAGCCAGTTCCATCTAAAATGCAAAAAGGTATTGTTTTTGAGAATGTGAGCTTTCAACATCAAAATTCGTCTAGGAAGGCAATTAAACAAGTCAATCTGAAAATTTTGCCTCAAGAAGTGGTGGCACTAGTTGGTGAAAATGGATCTGGCAAAACTACCCTAGTGAAATTGTTATGTCGTCTTTATGATGTAACTGGCGGTAGTATTACTATGGATGGGGTTAATATTAAAAATTTTGCAATCAAGGATTTACAGCGTCAGATTAGTGTGATTTTTCAAGATTATACCCGCTATCAATTAACAGCAAAAGATAATATTTGGGTTGGCAATATTGATTTATCACCTAACTCTGAAAAAATTATGGAAGCATCTGAACATTCAGGTGCTGATTCTGTAATTAAAAGTTTGCCCCAAGAATATGAAACTCTCTTAGGAAAATGGTTTCAGGGAGGAGAAGAATTGAGTGGCGGTCAGTGGCAGAAAATTGCCCTTGCTCGTGCTTTTTTGCGAGATGCTCAGTTAGTCATATTAGATGAACCAACCAGTAGTATGGATGCCTATGCAGAGGCGGCGGTATTCCAGAAGTTTCGAGAAATCATGAGCGATCGCGCAGTGCTGCTAATTACCCATCGACTGGCTACTGTGAGAACAGCAGATCGAATTTATGTGTTGCACGAGGGCGAGATTGTTGAAAGTGGAACTCACGATCAACTCATGTCTCTCAATGGTAAATATGCTGATTTATTTACAACCCAATCTAAAAATTATCAATAATATATAAGTAGGTGAACACAATAAAACCAAACTGTGTAAAGAAACGTAAAATCGCCCAAACCCTCTTCACTCTTGCCTTTTGCCTTGCCACAACGACAATTTTCAACGCCAACCTACTTACCACTTGGCGCTATCCTGAAATCAGATTTTTTTGTATTAGGAAATCATGTATAAAATAGTATCTGAAACTCATAAAAATACTTTATCTCCGGAAGTGATCGCTTTAGTTACTTGTCTCAAGTTCCATTTTCACACCACGACTGTTAACGCAGTTATGGACTTACTAACAGATGATCTCAATTGGTCTAAATTGATAGAAATTAGCATCGCTCAGGGTGTAATGCCTCTGCTGTATAAAAGTCTGAAAGAAATTGATGATGTCCCGCCCTCGGTAATGCGGCAACTGCAAACACTCAATCGCATGAATGGATTGAATAACTTATCTCAAACTAAAGAACTGTTAAGGATTTTGACGCAATTAGAAAAGTCAGGAATTGAGGCGATCGCTTTTAAGGGAGCAGCACTGGCAGCATCAGCTTATGGGAATGTGACTTTGCGCCAGTTTAATGATCTTGATATTTTGGTGCAGCGACGGGACTTTTGGCAAGCCAAAGCAGTTTTAATTAGTCAAGGCTATCAGTCTAATTTTTTAGAAGAGGCTGAAATTGATGCCTTCGAGACAAGTTTGCAAATATCTCTGTCTTACAAAGCCCCGGAAGCAGAGATGTTTAACGCCAGATTTGAGCCATCATTACTGCATAGCAACCTAGAACGTAGTATTGATTTACATTGGGGTATTCCACCTAGACGGACTTGGAACCCGAACCATTACGATCGCCTTTGGGAATATTGTCAGCCCATGACACTCATGGGTCAATCTATCAAAAGTTTCATTCCAGAAATAGCGTTAATTATTCAAAGTGTTAATATTGCCAAGGATTATGAGTGGTTGCAATCGCTTAAACAAATTTGTGATCTTGCCCAAGTGATCCAAGCACATCCGGATTTAGATTGGCACTTAACTTTGCGACTATCTTCAGAGTTGCGGTGTGAGAAACTATTTTTACTGGGAATCTACATAACCCAAAATCTCTTCAATATTTCTGTACCAGATTATATTGTATCAAAATTTATTCAGATTAAATCACTGGACACACAAATCGGACTGTTCAATTCTCTGGAGAGTAAGACAGATAGCACTTTATACCAAGCATTTTATGAAAGTAGATTTATATCTACTATCCGCAGTTTGTATTTAGGATATATCTCACCATTAAAAACACTAGATAGTTCATTAAATCGTTCGTGGCTTAATGAAGCCGTTTCAATGAGTTTATTATATCTGTATTTTCTGATGAAGAGATTATGTGTACCGAATGAACACGATCATGAATTTTTAAGACTTCCTCAGCAATTATTTTTTCTGTATTACTTTGTTCGTCCCATCCGCATATTATGGAAATACACTTTGCAAGAAATATATGAATCTGGAACTAAACAAAAACAATAACCAAGACAACCCAGCGTTAACCAAATTTAAATTAGGAAATGCTTGGCAACTGCGCGGTAACTTGGAAAATGCCTTCGCTCGCTATCAGGAAACCTTAATACTGAAACCAGACTTTTTGCCTGCCTATGAACAATTGGGCAATGTAATGCTCAAGCAACGACGGACAGCAGAAGCGATGGATTACTATGAACAAGCTTTAGCTATTGACTTTGATGCCACTGATCTTTCTTTTTATTATCAATCTTTGGGCTGGCGAAAACCCAGCAATTCCACACAAATTATTCCAGATAAAAAAGCAGAAAATCTTTATTTTCCTACTGAAAAACTACAAGGTATAGCCAGAGGAAAAATTAATCTCGGACAACAAAGAGTTTTTGCTCCTCATCGTAGTGGTTGGAATTTTGCAATTCAAGCGCTAAGTTCTTTACACAATCCCCAAGGTATTTTGTTTGATGGCTTCCTAGAAGATCAATTTCTCTTTCAACATCATCACATCGGTCAGCGATCGCCCCGGATCTTAGCAAAAATGCAGGCTGATGGAGTTTTCCAGAGTTTAGCGAACTCAGAAGAAAAAGGCATTGTCCCTTATAAAACTCCTTGGGTGGGATTTCTGCACAATCCCCACAGGATGCCCATCTGGTTCCATGATGCCAGATCGCCCCAAAAACTATTTGAGAAGCAAATTTGGCAAGATAGTTTGCCTCACTGCGTGGGATTATTTGCACTATCTCACTATTATGGTGATTGGCTGCGGAAAGAAACAGGTAAACCGGTTTCAGTATTAATCCATCCCACTGAGATTCCCGAAAAACAATTTGATTTTCATCAATTTCTCGCCAATCCTCAGAAAAAAGTAGTGCAGATTGGTTGGTGGTTGCGGAAGTTACACTCGATTTATCAATTACCTCTAGCTAAAGGTAACTCTCTTGGTTACGAAAAGGTGAGATTAGGTTTTTTGTTTGAATCATCAGAAACAATATTAGCTCAACTAATGAAAATCGAGGAGAGGATTTATAAAATTCAAGTTGATCCAGCTTATCTTGAGAATACAACTGTTATTAAACATATTCCCGACGATGCCTATGATGATCTGTTCTCGATGAATATCGCCTTTGTGGATTTGTATGACTCTAGTGCAAATAATGCCATTATTGAATGTATTGCTCGTGCCACACCACTGCTAGTTAATCCTATTCCTAGTGTAATAGAATATCTAGGCGAAGACTATCCGATGTATTTCCATACCCTAGAAGAAGCAGCAGAAAAAGCATTGGATATGGCACTCATTTTAGAAACTCATGAATATCTCAAGTCCTGCGAAACTCGTGATCAACTATCAGCAAATTATTTTCTAGATAGCTTTTGTAATAGTGAAGTATATAAATCAATATGATGAATTTACCTTTAGTTAGTGTTATTATTCCCTGCTATAACCGAGAGCGCTATTTAGCTGAAGCTATCGAAAGTGTTCTAGACCAAACCTATACCCACATTGAGTTGATTGTGATTGATGATGGATCGAGCGATCGCAGTGGCGAAATAGCCCAAAGCTATCCCCTGAAATATCACTATCAAACCAATGGTGGCATCGGTGCTGCTAGAAATACCGGAATTGCAATGGCAAGCGGTGAGTTTTTATCCTTTCTCGACTCCGATGATATTTGGGTTAAGGACAAACTAGCAAAACAAATGGCGATCTTTGATACTAATCTAGATATAGAAGCAGTCTTTGGCTATGCTCAAAATTTTTATAGCCCAGAACTAGATGAAAACTTCAGAAACAGGATTCGCTGCCCAGAACAACCAATCGCCGCGCATCTATCTAGTGCAATATTAATCAAGCCATCGGCTTTCTTGAGAGTGGGAAACTTTGACACCAATCTCAAAACAGGTATTGATATAAGTTGGTATATCTCGGCGATGGAACATCAACTTCAACAAATTACAATTCCAGATGTGGTCTATTACCGCCGACTACATGAAAGCAATAATGGAATTGCAGAACGTCAATACGCAAATCAACTACTGCACCTAATCAAAGCCAAGCTAGATCGAAAACGTGCAGAACAGAGAGTTTTAAACGAAGAATTTTAGGTATTTACGGCACTGCTATGTTTGACTTTCTGAGAAACCGTCAATCAACAAAATCGACAACAAAGAAATTGATTTTATTAACCGGTGCTGCTGGGAACATTGGGACATCTCTACAGCATCAACTGGATGGTGATTATCAATTTCGTTGTATTGATCGCCGCCATGTTCCCCATGCCAAAGATTTCCGTCGAGTGGATATCACCAACTTTAAGGCTGTTCTGAAAGTTATGGCTGGTGTGGATGCAGTAATTCATCTAGCAGCCAATCCTGAGATTAATCAACCTTGGGAAGATGTGTATACTAGCGGTATTGGAGGGACACATAACATATTTGAAGCAGCCCGTCAAGCGGGAGTAAAACAAATTATTTATGCCAGCACCATTCATGTTTCAGGAAGGATGGCGGGAAGTGGAACAAGAATCCCATATTACCCCTGAAATGCCTGTGCGTCCTAATGGTTGCGCTGTCGCTTAACCCAACAAAGCAGGAAATGGACAAGGTATTGTCTATAAAATAGATTAGCTCATTCAGGTTGGCGCGATTGACGAGCGATCGATTGCTTGATCATTTTAAACATCTCAGATTTGCAAGATCCTGCCATCAGCCATGATAAATTAGAGCCATGAAATCGTCTTAATGTCAGGATTTCATTGATATTAAACATGGGAATTTTCGCATCTTTGGCTCGCCATAGCCATTCTGTATCCTGGCTGACAGGATAATCAACAGAAAAATCTCCAACTTGACTAAAAACAGATTTGTGAACCACCATTGTGCTAGGAATGATCACTGTCACCTCTTCCCAATTGGGATCATCTCTCAGCCAAGGGGGAAGTTGAGTATCTGACTCTAAGAAATTTATCGCCTTTGTACCTGTGATCCCAATATGAGGATTTTCCAGCATATAGGCAATTTGAAGACTGAGTTTATCAGGTTTCCAGAGATCATCTGCGTCCAGAAAAGCAATATATTCACCCTTTGCAGCAGCGATCGCCACATTACGAGCGACGGATACACCTTGATTTGATTGATAAAAATATTGTACTTCTGGATAACCACGCACAATTTCAGCACTGTTGTCTGTTGAGCCATCATCCACAACAATGACTTCGATTGGGTGATAGGTTTGAGCAAATACGCTGTCAAGTGTTGCGCCTATATAATTAGCGTAATTATATACAGGGATAATGACAGTAACTAAAGGTAAATTATTCATTAATGCCCAAAAACTGTTAGGATACGAATCTCAAGATAATGCTAAAATTCTGTTGAAAGATGTTTAATTCTATGAATGAATAAAATAGATTAGCTCATCGAGCTTGGGTTTTACGAGCGATCGATTCCTTCATAATTCTCCACCTCCGATATGTTAGAGTTCCTGCCATCAGCCATGATACATTGGAGCCGTGAAATCGTCTTAATGTCAGGATTTCATTGATCTTAAACATGGGGATCTTTGCATCTTTAGCTCGCCATTGCCATTCTGTATCCTCGCTGGCACGATAATCAGGAGAGAAAACCCCGATTTGACTAAAAACAGATTTGTGAACCACCATTGTGCTAGGAATGATCACTGTCACCTCTTCCCAACTGGGATCATCTCTCATCCAAGGCGGAAGTTGAGTATTTGAATCTAAGAAATTTATCGCCTTTGTACCTGTGATCCCAATATGAGGATTTTCCAGCATATAGGCAATTTGAAGACTGAGTTTATCAGGTTTCCACAGATCATCTGCGTCCAAAAATGCGATAAATTCACCTTTAGCAGCAGCGATCGCCACATTGCGAGCAACTGACACACCTTGATTTGATTGATAAAAATACTGTACTTCTGGATAACCACGTACAATGTCAGCACTGTTGTCTGTTGAGCCATCATCCACAACAATGACTTCGATTGGGCGATAGGTTTGAGCAAATACACTATCAAGTGTTGCACCTATATAATTGGCGTAATTATATACAGGGATAATGACAGTTACTAAAGGTAAGTTATTCATTAATGCCCAAAAACTGTTAGGATATGAATCTCAAGATGATACCAAAAATCTGCTGACAGATATTTAAGAGTAACCAAACTAGTAAACACTCTGATGTAACCAATACATTTCCCAAGGTTTATCCCGTTTCAATGGATTTTTAGCGCGTTGATAGCCATTGGATTCTAATAACTGAGAAATGGGTAAACGGATAGAACCATCACATTCCAAACTCAGAGCTAGAAAGACATAAGACTCAAAGGGGAAAACTTCTAAAACATCCAATTCACTGCCCTCAATATCAAAAGCAGCATAATCAATCACTTGAGGAGCATGATATTTTTTAAGCAGCACCTCTAAGGTTACTGCCTCCTTTTTAACTTCTTTGCCTTTAGCGACAACCTCTTTCCCCTGATACTTAACTGTTTCTAAGTTCGATTTGATGCCGCTTAAATAAGGACTAACCGTCTCATCGCTGCCTTCGATAAAAGTTACAGTTCCTACTTGATTGGATAAGCAGACTTGCTCACAAATACTATTGGGACGATTGCGAACCAATTGCTCAAAAAAGTAATCACTCGGTTCAACACAAATTCCTTTCCATCCAAACTCTTTCTCAAGGACATAACAACTACTTACTTCTCTACCATTCGCTGCTCCAACCTCTAAGAAATAACCGTCCTGTTTATTGGGAAAGACATATTCAGCAATCCATCGATCATTATTGGTTTCGTTATAGTATTGCCTTTGGGCAGGAAGAATTGTCGGTACAAATCTAGTTAAGCCCTCAATCATTTTTCGCCGTAGATACCCCATTTTATAGACTTCTCTTTTAAGTTTAAGTTACCCAGATTTAAATTTGCGATAGTAGACGTAGAATTACATCGGGAATTTGTACCATATCTGTGCCAAGTTCCAAAACATAACAAGGAACTTGTCTAACTAAATTTGACATGATTTTTAATGCTGTTTGTCCACTACCAGCTAATTGAAAGATGCTACTAGGAGCTAGGGCGCGTAAGGCTGCTCCTGCACTGATGGGACGGAGATGGGTATCTAGTTTCCCGGTAATTTGGGGAACTAAAACCGCTTTAATCGGAAATCCTAGTACAACTTTTTGCGGATGGTGTTGATGTAAAAATAGCATTGCTTTTTCATTCTCTAAGCGATCGCAATTATCAATGAGATCCGCTAAATGGGGAAATCGTTCTAGATCCGCTTGTCCTCTTAATTTGGCGGTGTTGTAAAGGCTATAAACATAGGGCTTGGGATCAGTGGAAAGTAAACAATAATCATCACTGGCATAGAGGAGTGAACTATTAATACAAGTTAGGGAAGTAGAGGATTTACCAGAACCACCTTTTCCTGCAATTAAAACTCCCCCATCCAGATTACCGATCGCCCCTGCATGAACATATTGATGTTGGAGATCGCTTGTCCACCAATTCAAAATGGTTTGCAGAGGAGATCCTTTTTCCCAATAAGGAATATCTTTAGCATCATCAATCCAATAACAAGCTAAATTCTGTTCTCGATCTAGGACACTGAGAATATTCGGACCGATATGAAAATTGGAACGAATGCGATCGCCATCATAGGCTTTGATCTCTTTGCGTGGACCGAGATAATCTGCCCAATGTCTTCTAATTAGGGATAACAGGCTATCAATTAATAATGGCAATTGTGTTTTAGTTGAGGTATTATCCCATAAGCAAATCGTTAGATGGGGCTGGGGAACTGGGGCTATCGCCAAATGGGACAATGCAGGGGTAATCTGGGGAATCAGCCCCTCTCCTGCAAACCTTAGACAGAGATTATACTTACCGATGGTATAAAAATATTGCACCTCGCCAGCAATCTGAGCGGCTCTTTCAAAGCCTGTATATACCAGTTGGAAATAAGCAAGGCGATCGCTCTGAGCAATACTCAGATCAGGGTTAGGGTACATAAAAATTACTGAAATCTAGTTAAGAAACAATTACTTTGAAAGAGTCAACAGTTGTAGTGATTGCACAATGGTTGAACGTATCAGAGAACGGCGATCACCGGACAAAACTCGATACTTTAGCCACTCCATATTGGCGATCGGCATTTGCCAGAGAGCCGGCCATACCCACGTTGGTAATTCTAATGCAAATAACTGCTGCAAAAGCCGCAACATATTCTGCACAGGCAAGATCATTTGATATCGTTGTGCTTGTGTGATCAACCTGATCCAATCGTTGTTTGGGAGATTCGCAATTAACAGGAAAGCATCTGCAATCCTGTGTATTTGTGGATTCGATGATTTGGGCAATCGCTGTCTAAAAAACATTCGCGCGCATCCATCCAGGAACTGATCCGTTGGACTCAGATGCCAACCTGCTTCATTGCTCCAATCCGCAGTCGCATAATGCCACACCTGCCCATCTGTATAGTCTTGGGGAATTGCCCAAAACAGATGTCCTTGCAAATAAAGCGGTAAATTCAGCGATGAATCACAATTGTTGCGTAATTCCCTAAATTGTTGGCTGGTCCCATCAACGCTATGCCAATTAAGCGAGATCAAATGCTCGATTGCTGTCTCTAAATAATTGCCATCAACCAAGAGATGGAAGCTAGAAATTGATCGATAATTCTCAATTTTATTTTTACCTATCCCACCCCAAGCAGCATCCCCCAGCACAATCGCCTCAATACCAATATCCTTTAAACTAGACAATATTGCTTTTAGGGACTTGAGCTTCAATTGATTAGCATACCAATTGCGGCGATAGATCCCCTTTAGCCTGGACATCTCAGTGTCATCAACGCCATGAGCTAATAAATTTTGGTAAAGTTGTGGCAGCAATGAATAGGAACTAGCATCTAAAGTTTCTATATCAACTGAATTGCGCCAATCTTGCCAAGCCGTTAACATTGCCTGCTCTTTTAACAGTGTGGCTTTGAGTAATTGTTTGTGCGATAGTTCTAGTCGATAACTATCAAAGTAAGCCAGGTGAAGCCCTTGGCGGGCGGCTACGCCATCGAGCAAGTCTAAATTCATGTAAAATCAATATCTTGTATTCATTAAAATACTGTAGACAATTTTCCAAACTAGGTCTGAAACCCAATAAAATCGTGACTATATCAATAGGGTTTCAGGGTTTTGGTTACAGTATTGCACTATGAAACTGGTTTCACATTTGGCCATCCAGCATCTACATCTACTTCATGAATAGGATCGAGTAAAAGTAAATCTTCCATATCTGTGAACTTCTCTAAAATCGGTTTCTCAAATTTGGGCTTTTCATTACCGGTAGCTGATTCCTGATGATTAATAGCTCCAGGTGTAATAATAATGGTATTAGCAATAATTAAGTCTTCATGTTGCAATTTATTCAGAAATTCATCAACTGCCGCAGTTATCTCTTCGATACTGCCATCATACTTTTTTCCAATTTCTTGGATCATACTCTGCGAATCAAGATGACCTTCGATACAACTCCACAAATCTGCACCAGTTTTTAGCAGACTGTAATAGTAACCCCGATCGATATTAACAACTATAACTTCTCCATCAATAGTTTCAGAAACAATTTTAGGACTATTGACTTGAAATACTTGGTTTTTATCCATATAAATGCCTACAATTTGATTATTTTTTTTAGAGTATAACCCAAATTTTTAGGGGTAAAGCATCTAATTTTTTTTGACAAAATTAGGACTTACGCATTGACAGAATAACAAAATAGTGCATTGATGAATAAGGGTCGTCTAGTAAGTAACCGTTCACGGGGGGTACAAAAAACGCTCTATATGAAATTCCACGAAAACAGCATGAAAAACGTTATAGATTTGATTTTTTTAGGTCATTTAAAATTCGCAAAATCTCTATATCGGTTTGCAAATCCTTTTCTAGCCAATTTAAGAACCATTCGTTAATATGTCAAGTTGCCTGAAAAACCCAACAGACAAAGCTTTCAGGTTTTTTAATAAATTCTCACCCCCTGTGAACGTTTAAGTTTGTAGTTGGCACTTTAGTAATCAAGCACCAACTACGAACAATAATTAATTAAGCTGCTTGAGGCTGAACTAAATTTTCTATGCCTTGAATAACAGTTGCAGATTCAATTTTGTCACCAGCTTTGAGTTTATCTAAAATCTCTCTCCCCTCAGTCAAATAACCAAACACAGCATAACGACCATCTAAAAGATTACGTCCTGCGGGAGTAAGTTCTGGTTCAAACAAAAAGAAGAAAATTTGCGAAGAACCACCATTAGCTTCATTTTCTGGACGTGCCATAACTAACGCACCAAAAGACGAAAACGGTAAAACAGGCATATCTAAATAACGCCCAGCTTCTTCGAGAGTAATACCGTAGGTTGGTTCTTTTTCGCCCTTGACCAAAATTTCTAAAGGAACAGCCCGATATTTGCCAGTTTGAGGATCAATAAAACCGACTTCCTTACCTACAGGATCTCCGGTTTGGAGAAAGTAAGATTCTTCCGAACGGGTGAATTCTAAACCGTTATAAAAACCTCTTTGTACCAAATCAACAAAATTACCAGCAGTCACGGGAGCGCTATAGCCATCTACAACTACAGTCAAATCACCTTTATTAGTTTTGAAAGCAATGGTAGCGCGTCCCTTCAGTTGGGGTAAGTTACTATACTCAGCCGGAACTTCAAAGGGGAATTTTGTCACCATTGATTCTTCTAACAAGCTGACAAGATTGAGTAATTTAGCTCTTCCGTCAAGAATGGGTTCTTTTTGTTTAGTTTTAACCACTTCTTGCAGTTCTATGATACCAGATTTCAATTCAGTCATCCAAGCTTCGGCTTGAGGTTGGCGTTCTTCCGGAACGCTTGCTAATATTTGGGAAGGTTTATCGAGTATCCGCAATGCCTGCTTGAGGTCATTATTAACTGCACCCCATCGTTTATTTGCCCGCAGTTGGTTAGAAATATCCTCTAAACTGGCTTGCAGTTTACGGACAGGTTGATTATCTATCGGCAGTGCATAGCGCAACAAAGCCTTACCGTCGGTAATTGCGTTTCCTGCTGGTAAGCCAGCGTTACTAGCGGGAGTCCACCCAGCCGTACTTATGCCTAAAAATATTGTTAATAGCAATATTACCTTTAGGCTGTTCTTCACCCAGGACTTAAATAAGTTCAACATGAAATTTCCCTTTCTTCAGCATCAAAGTGTTGACTGGAAGTAACTTATTGATTATCTTCCCACATTGGGGGACTGGGGATGGAGGAGGCAGGGGAAGTAGGGGAAGTAGGGGAAGTAGGGGAAGTAGGGGAAG
>NZ_JADEWA010000025.1:0-24890 GCF_015207865.1 Dolichospermum sp. LEGE 00246 | reverse complement strand
GTGCTGTATCTTCTGACCTGTTATACTGAAAACGGTTAATAGTTTAACCAAATATGAAACCCCTCTCCAAACCTCTCCCCGCAACGGGGAGAGGCTTTGAACTTGTTCTTTGTATGATAAAAAAGCCCGGCTTCTAGCCGTTTTGAGTATATAATGGCGAATAATCAAGTTAACCGCAAAGTAATGATTAAATTACAAGAATTGCAAGAACAGGTATTGGAATTACCAATCAAAGAACGCTGGACTCTTGTACAAACCTTACTAGCATCAATTCAACAAGAAACACTATCTTCTATTCCTCCTCAACCTACCCTAGAAACCTTATCTGAACTTGACCCCTGGACACAAAGCCTAATAGGTGTAATTCGCTTAGATTCAGAAAATCCAGAGGAAAGTTATATTAATTACCTAGAGGAGAAATATAGTTGAAACAGGTATTATTTGACAGCGATGTTTTGCTGGATATATTAGCACAGCGTCAACCGTTTGTTGTTGCTTCAGCACAAGCATTAAATACAGTTATGAAAAAACAGGTGCAAGGCTTTGTTTCTGGACACGCTGTTACTAATATTTTCTATATTTTACGCCGTCAAATTGGTAGCGAAGCAGCACGTAAATTAATAGAAAACTTATTGCAACATATTCAAATTGCCAGCGTTACAAATCAAGTAATTCACCAAGCATTGCAAAGTCCAATTAAAGATTTTTAAGATGCGGTAACAAGTGCAGCAGCAATGTCCGCAGGTTTAGAAATAATTGTCACCCGCAATAAAGCTGATTTTGTAGCTTCCTTAGTGCCGGCAATGTTGCCAGAAGAGTTCTTGAAAATGCTTTCTGAGTAAATTAGTAGTAGGTTGGGTTGACGCAAGGAAACCCAACAATAACAATATGAATACACCACCAGTAGATAGATTAGACCGGATAGAAGCGATATTAGAGCGCGTGGCAGTTCAACAGGAAACTACAGCAGTTAACCTGACGGAACTGATATATAAGGTTGATGACTTTATGGGAACTGCTACCAGTGTTTTGGGGAGAAATGCCATCCTTAACGATGTGGTATGGTAGTAGGACTAAATGAAACGGTAGGAAGATTAGATACTAACCTTGCTACTCTCCAAAGCAATTTTGCAGAGAATCAAAAATCAACCAATGCTGCTTTAGAAAGACTAGAAGCAATTTTGATCAAGCTGATGGATAGTTAGGAATGCAAATTTAATAACCTGCAATTCTGATTTAAACTGGGAATGGTGCGTTACGCTGTCGCTAACACACCCTACTTTTGCAATTTATTTAATTTAGGGAACACCAAAAAATAAATTACCCAATTTTGTGGGATGAGCATCCTGCCCGTCCTTGATGATTAGCGGGCAATTCGTCCTGCACCACAAGAAATTTTTGGGTATTCTTTTAATTGGAAGTCCCTTAATTCACATTCCTAAGTTTTTGTCGTTGACTGAGCCAGGATGTTATCTAAAGTTATACTAAAAACGGCGGAGATTTGAATTTTTACAAAATAACAAAAAAGCTAGATGTGTAGGGGTAAAGCAAGAGCTTCATTGGTGTCAACTTAACGTGAAAGCCTTGTAAAATATCAGTTTCACCCTTTCTCGTTCCCATACTCTGTATGGGAATGAATTCTAGAAGGCTCTGCCTTCTATGAAAACAGAGGCAGAGCCTCTGTAATAGCATTCCCAGTCAGAGACTGGGAACGAGATATCATCAGGATTTGAGCTTAAGTTGACACCTATGAAGCTCTTGCTTTACCCCTACCCACAGAATCAAATTATTAAGCCGTGTTGAGTATAAATATTTTTGTCCAATTACTTAATTTTTCTTTGTGCTATGAATGGTAAATACACTCGTTCTCAATTATCCTAGATAAAGCATCTCAAAAACAAGCGCCATGCCTAAACGCCTCCTAGTGGTCGAATCTCCCGGAAAAGTCAAAAAACTGAGTCAAATTCTCGGTGCAGATTGGATTGTTCGCGCTAGTTGTGGACATATCCGCGAACTCAGTAATGAGGGTGATGATTCACTAGGATTTACAATGGATGGTAATACTGTTAGCTGCAATTATGTTCCCCGTGACCAACGGGCAAAGGAAACAATTCAACAATTAAAAGCGGCGGTTAGGCAAGTTGATGAAGTTGTTTTGGCTACAGACCCAGATAGAGAAGGAGAAACCATTGCTTGGCATCTTAAAGAAACGTTAGGATTAAGAGACCCCAAACGAGTAGTTTATACTGAGATTACACCATCAGCAGTGCGAAATGCGATCGCCCATCCCAGAAAACTCGACACTAATTTAATCGGTGCAGGATTATGTCGAGATTGTCTGGATAAGTTGGTAGGTTATAAAGGTAGTCCCCTAGTTTGGGCATTAAATAACGGGGCAAAAAGTGTAGGTAGAGTTCAAAGCGCCACATTACATCTCATTTGTCAGCGCGAAAGAGAAATTCTGGCTTTTGTTCCCCAAGATTACTGGAGTGTCTGGGTAGATTATCAAGAAGGATTCCGGGCTTTTTACAAAGGTACGGCCAATACTGAGAAAGAAACACCAGAAGCAGAAACGGAAACTCACGATGATGCAGCTAGTAACAACCCCGAAAAACCCGAATCTCAGCGCGTTCTCTCGGAAGCAGAAGCAAATAGATTAGTTGAAGAAGCAAAACTTCATCCTCATCAAATTATTCACCTAGAAGGGAAACTGGTTTATCGTCAACCCCCTCCACCATTTACCACCTCCACCCTCCAACAAGCTGCCGGTTCAAAGTTGAAATTTTCCCCCGATAAAACCATGCAGGTGGCACAAAAGCTATATGAGGCAGGGTTGATTACATATATGCGAACAGATTCAGTCATGTTGAGTCCTGAATTTTGTGCGAGCGCTCGTCAATGGTTGGAACAAAATGACCCGCAAAATGTCCCCCAGCAAGTAGCCAAACAGCGTAGTAGTAAAACCGCCCAGGAAGCACACGAAGCCATTCGTCCTACAGATGTTTTTCGTCCTTCGGTGCAATTACGGGCAGAATTACCTGAAGATGAGTTTAACCTATATGTGATGATTTGGAAAAGAGCGATCGCTTCTCAATGTCGTCCGGCACAACTTCGTAAAACTCTAGTAATTACCAAATCAGGTAATATTCTATGGCAAGCTAGAGGGCAGGTAATTGAATTTTACGGTTATGCAAAATATTGGCTGAATCTTAGCAAAGATGCAGTTTTGCCTTTATTACAACAAGGACAAAAACTGAATTTAGCCAAAGCGGGACATGACCAAAAACAAACCCAACCACCACCCAGATATAGTGAACCCAAACTAGTTCAATTGATGGAAAGAAAAGGTATTGGTCGCCCTAGTACCTATGCTCCGACAATTGCCACTTTAAAAAAACGCAATTATGTAGAATTGAAAAAAGACAATCTTCAACCCACAAATTTGGGTTTAGAAGTAGATGAATTTTTACAAAAAGCTTTACCCGATTTATTAGAAGCCGAATTTACTGCTAAAATGGAAAATGCCCTAGATGCAATTTCTGAAGGCAAAAACTCTTGGCAACATTACCTAACTAATTGGAATCAAAGTTATTTTGTCCCTGCGCTTTCCAATGCTAAAACTGTAGTTATTAATTCATCAACTACAGCTAAAACTAATAATTTTGTTGACCGCAAATATGAAACTTCTAGAACTCGTTGTCCTGATTGCAAGGAGTGTTTAGCTAAAATTCCCAGCAGTAAAGTTAAAAAGAAATACTTTCTTAAATGTGTGAGTGGTTGTGAAAACATTGTGCTATTTTGGAGCGATTTTAACAAGAAGTGGGAAGCACCGAAAACTAAAACATCTGCAAATGAAAATGCTCCCAAATCTTCAGCAAAAATTACTGCACATCCCTGTCCAGTATGCAAGAAACCCTTAGAGGAATATAGTTATATTAAAGATGGGCAAAATAAAACTATGCTGCGTTGTTCTGGTCAGGATTCATGGAAGGATAAGAAACATCAGGATGTGGCTTATTTTCATACTGCAAAAGGGTGGTGGAGTCCTAAACTTGGGAATTTAAATGATTTTAACGCAGATGAACGCAGATGAACGCGGATAAAGAAGGATGAATTAATGGAGTTGATGGGTTGCTGAATTGAGGTATGAAATTCCCAAATTGAACCTTTAAAACTCAAGCCTCAGTGCGTCTACTCTTCGAGATCACGAAGCGTGATTGCGCCTTTGCGTGAGACTAAAATTCATACCCTTAATCAGCAACGCCGAGTTGATTTTTAACTTTCTAAAATATTAGAATCTGTTGCTAAAGTTCGCGCTCCTGTTTGCATTAGTTCAATATCTGTTAATGTCCAATTACGGGAATTTTGACAATGATGCGCTACTAATAGTCCCCATAATCCTCGCGGTATGAGAATTGGTACTACCAAATTGGCGCGAACTTGCATACTGCGAAGAAAATCACGGTGACAATCCTGAATTGGTTCTAATTCTATATCAGCGATCGCTCTTACTCTTCCTTCTAAGTACAAAGCAGCATATTCATGGTTAAAACAACCGCTTGGTCCGGTAAAACCAAGAATCGAATATTCATCAGCACTCAATGATTCAAATGTTACCTGCCCTTGCCATTGTTCATAGAAATAATACAATACTACACGATTAGCCTGAAGTGATTCTCTCAGGTGATTTGTCGTTTTTCGCACTAATTCATCGCGTTCTATTCTGATAACAAGGCGATTAAGTAATTTTTGCAACCCCTCATCAGGGTGACAATTTGAGCTATTTTCAGATTCTGGGGAAGAAGGTTTACCTTGAGCGGAGTCGAAAGGAAGTTGCACAGATTTAAAATAATAACTAATTAAACAATTTCACGCTTCTATAGAAACTTATCAGATATTGTACAGACAATTATTCTTATTTAATAAAGAAATAATGTAGTTTATGAACCTGGTAACTGGTGATTGGTAATTGGGAAGAATGTTTTACCCATTACCCATTACCCATTACCTATTACCTATTACCTAACTCTAGCCACACTGGGTAAATTAACTTTTAAGCGTTTCAATATCGCTTCCCGTCCTTGCATTGCCAAAGTATCTTCTAAATGTGAAAGTTTAATTTCTTGCTGATATTTTAACTTTAACGCAGTTTGAATTAACCAGTCGGCAACAAAAGGATTTTTTGGTAATAATGGACCGTGAGAATAGGTAGCGATCGCATTTTGATAAAACGCGCCTTCTGTTCCATCTTCTCCATTATTCCCCAAACCATACACCACACGCCCCAAAGCTTCCACTTTTCCTAATGTAGTTCTTCCGCCATGATTTTCAAACCCAACTAAATAAGGTTTTGTTCCCGTCATTGCTTCTAGTTCCTGTGCTAACCGGGAAGCTGTAACTTCTATCACCAAATTGCCAATACATCTTTTCGTATTTTCACCAGGATGAATAGAAACTAAATCTAAGATTCCTAAACCGTCAATTCTTTGTCCAAAGGCTGGTTCATAATAATTTCCCAGCAGTTGGGGAGAACCGCAGGTAAAAACTCCCGGCGTGCCATGTTCGATTTTATCACGCATTGCCTCAGCCTTTGCTCCTTGCAAATCCCTCATGACAATTTCTTGCTGACGATCCTGTGCGCCCCCACCAACAATCACATCTACTGATTTTATATCTTCTGTGGTGGACTCTTGGTCTAAAGGTAACACAGTCACATTATACCCCCGCCATTGAGCGCGACGTTGGATAGTGATCACATTTCCGCGATCGCCATAAGTACTCATCAACTTGGGATATAGCCAACCAATAATAATTTCCATCGGTTTATAACTTATAAAACTTCTACTATAGCAGGAGTCAAGTAGGGGCGCAGAGCCTGCGCCCATTCCAAATTGTGAGGTCTGCGCTATCTTCCGAATTGTTGCAATATATTAATGAATTTCAAGTTTAGTAAATAGACAACGCAAATAAAAAAACTCATGCTAAATTAAAAGTATGGTACAAGAAGGTTAAAAGTCAAACCTTAAGTCCAAACTGTTCATTAGAGTTTGTGCCTCCTGCTCTAATGTATCGGCAATCAATTTTAGATTTTAGCTTCCTGTCAAAGTTTTTTCGCCTAAATCTCACCAAATTGTTATTGGAGGTGTTGAACTCGCAGCCAGAAGTGCCTGCCCATTAGAAATAAGGGTTTTAAACGGAAGCGTAATTTAAATCGGATTTAATTGATTGCTTGTCAAGTCCACTTCTATTATTTTTGTATTGAACTACAACCTAATCAAGAAACCGCTGTAAGCTGCTGATAATCCTTCGTAGCTTGTAGCGGTTTCTGCTATGTATATTAAAAATAAAAAAACAGGTATTGTTAATGAATCAAAAAAATATATTCTCCGTCAATAGAGATATCAACTATTTACCTGTTTCTCACAGAGGTTATATTTATGTCATTACAATCACTTCGGGTTCTATTATTGAGTAGTCTGGGCTGTTCTTTATTTTTTGGTAATACTGTAGCTTTTGCTCAAGTTGTTGTTCCTACAATACCATCAGGTTCATCTACTACAGTACCATCAGGTTCATCAACCACCATACCAACTTCCACCACAGTTGACAGTAGCGCCAGATTTAGTTGCCAGTCTAACAATGGACAGTTTACAGTCATGTATCAGCCCCAAAGTCAACCTGGACAATACTTTGCTTGGGCTGCACCTCAGAATTTAGGAGGCGGGTGGGATGCTCAGAAACGTTGTCAAGCGATCGCCACCCGTTTAGAATTATATCGCCCAGATGGATTACAAGAACTGCAAATAGCGGTAGAAAATAGCGAAAATATTATCTGTGTCACCACCGAAGCCCAACCCAGTTGTCGAATTGTCTTAACAGTCCCTCGTGGCAAAGATCCTTATACTATTCGCAATAGTGTATTCCAAAATTTAACTACTGCTGATAGTGGACAACAAACTATTGCTGTCAATACTTACACTAATCGTAATAGCAGTAATGGCAATAGCTTATACAGTCTCGGACAAACGCTTTTAGGTGGTAGCAAGAATCAAGTTACTTCTACTAAAGGTGGGATTAATTTGAAACCATACCTTGATCCTAAAGATGGTGGTACTGGTGGAAAACTGAGAAATGGAGTAGCAATTAAAGGTAGTACCACACGCCAAAGCCCCAATCGGCTAAATCCGGGCAGATTTCGTTAATTATGATTCCGGGCAACCACAGGGGGTTTGCCCCTACAGTATTTTTGTGATTATATTTACCTTTTTAGAGAAATTAAATTTACCCTTTATATAATTTTGTCCTGTATTAACTTATTAGGTGTTGTAATTATTTCTCAGGATAGATTGATTTTTGAAGATTAGTGAGTAAGTGAAGAATACGCAATAACCGCAATGACTGGTTATCTAATTTAGGCTGCTAATTCGTCATTATGCCCGATTTCCTACAAAGTAAGTTTGATATGACAAATTGATTAATTTATGGTAAGTTGGTACGATAATATCCAAATATCAGCACTCTGACTACTTAAATGCCCAGAAATCAACTCTTGGTTATTGGCAAATAATTAGTATTTAAATACTACACTGAAACCAAAGCAGAGTAAAGTTGTCATAAATTGTATAATTTAACCAAAATATAACTTGGTGACAATCTAGTTCTACTATCTTTTGAAGAGAAATTAACAATGGTAACAAACCTGATTACAAGTAATATGAATCAAGTTCTACAATTGGGCGATCGCACCCTCCAGCCTACAGAAGTTTTATCATTATTGTCGGAATACCAGCTATTACCGCTATTAATTAAGGAAATATTCATTGATCAAGCGATCGCAGAAATTGTCTGTACCCCAGAAGAAGAAAAACTAGCCTGTGAACAATTAGCCCAACAATATCAGGGACTAGAACCACAGAGCGAAAGTTTCCAAAAATTACAGATCATGGCCGTACGACAATTAAAACTAGAAAAGTTCAAAGAAGAAACCTGGGGAGGGGATTTAAACTCCTACTTTTTTCAACGGAAAAACCAGTTAGATAGAGTGATTTATTCCCTAATTACCACCTCAGAACTTGGTATCGCTCAAGAAATTTACTTCCGTATTCAAGAGGGTGAACAATCTTTTGCGGAATTAGCACGGGAATACGCCCAAGGACCAGAATCTCAAACAGATGGCTTAGTCGGACCTATAGATTTACAATCCCTCCATCCCATGTTGGTGAATATCCTCTCCAAAAGTCAACCACAACAACTATCACCACCGACTCAAATCAATAACGTCCTAGTAATTGTTCGATTGGAAAAAATACTCCCAGCCCAACTAGATCGTTCCATGCGACAACGATTACTAAATGAACGATTTAATCAGTGGTTACAAACACAAATGACAGAAAAAAAATGTCAGATTCAGACCATATAAATCGCCAAATATCCACCTTTTCGCCAAAATGAAGTGAAATAAATAACTCAATCAATATGACTTATATTCAGAGTACCTTTGAAGAATTCATTGCCAGTATTGAAGGATTTGATCAATTATCGAAAGAGGAAATTAATAACCTCTTATCATCACAAATTCTCCAGCCTTTGCGTTATCGCATAGGACAAAAAATTATTGGTAAAGAACAACTACCAGAAAGGATAGCCATTCTTTATCAAGGCAACGTCAGACTATTGGGATATAATCCCCAAAACCAATTACCAATTACATTAAAATTACTGCAACCAGGGGCAACAATTGGCGAAATTGCTTGGTTGCGTGAACTTCCTTGTGAAACAGCGATCGCTTCCACAGAAGTCATCTGTTTAACCTGGAAAGCCGCAGATTATTTGCAATTTATCAACCGCAATCCAGCCTTTGCTAAAGCTCGTCAACACATAAGTCACCCAATTGAAATATTTGATGTTTTGAGTTCCCAGGTAGCACAAAAAGCTTTAGTAAATCACAACCTCAAAGAAATTACCCAACAGGCTCAATTAGAAGCAAAAATTCATTATTTATCACCAGGAAAAACTGCTTTAAGAGAATTAGATAGCGATCGCATTTGGTTTGTGAGTGGTCGTAGTTCCCTACCCAATTTCCCACCCAATTCTCGCATAGAAACCGACGTAATTGAAGTTAAAGGTAACATTCCTCTCCGTTTATTGGGCATTAATCCTCAAGACCTATCATTACTTGATGGTGTTACCATTGAATCCGAAACATTAGAAACTATATCAGATAGCAGAGCAGATTCGGAAATTCCCTACGCCCAAGAACCAGAATTTGTTCCCCCCGCCACATCAAACAAGCAACTTAAAAATCAAAACTATCCATTTTTCCGAGGACAAGGAGAATTAGATGCCACTCTAGCTTGTTTTCAAATGCTATCCAAGCATTTAGAAATGCCCTTTCGGAAAGAAGTAGTCCGCCGCATTTTAAACGACCAAATTAAGCGTCAAGGTAGTATATCTTTTCAAGTTTGCGCTTATTTATCCGAACTAATTGGACTTAAATCCCAGCTAGTTGATGTTCCTGCTGTTTCCATCAATCGGATTCCTACACCAGCATTAATTCGCTATCGTGACAGTTTTGCTGTCCTCTATGCGGTAGATGGAAAAACAGTAGTTTTGGGTTTACCATCTCAAGGCATTATCAACTGCCAAATTAGTCAATTAGTAGAAGAATTAGAAACCGATGACGCTAATCTTCAACCACAAGTTAGAGTTTTATTGCTGAGTGCAACCAAAGAAACACCGAAAGAACGCTTTGGGTTATCTTGGTTTGTTCCTTACTTATCACGTTACCGCCGGGTACTGATAGAAGTATTTATTGCTTCCTTCTTTGTCCAACTAGCTGCCCTCGCTAATCCTCTGGTTATTCAGCTAATTATTGATAAAGTCATCGTCCAAAATAGTATTAGTACCCTGAATATTCTAGGAGTATTACTATTAGCAGTGGGTGTATTTGAAGCAGTATTAACCACCTTGCGGACTTACTTATTTGTAGATACCACCAACCGCATTGATATGAGTTTGGGGTCACAAATTATTGACCACTTGCTACGCTTACCACTGCGCTATTTCGATAAAAGACCAGTTGGTGAACTATCCACCAGAATTAATGAATTAGAAAATATCCGTCAGTTTCTCACCGGTACGGCTTTAACAGTGGTGTTAGATGCCCTATTTTCCGTCGTTTATATAGTTGTCATGTTGTTTTATAGTTGGCAACTAACTCTCGTCGGATTAGGGACAATTCCTCTATTTGTGGTAGTGACATTAGTCGCTGCTCCCACCGTGAGTAGACAATTAAGAACTAAAGCTGAACGGAATGCCGAAACTCAATCTTATTTAGTTGAGGTCATGTCAGGCATTCAAACAGTTAAAGCCCAAAATATTGAATTACGCTCTCGGTTTTCTTGGCAAAATAAATATGCTAAGTTTGTCGCCGCTGGTTTTAAAACAGTCCTTACTTCCACATTAGCTAACTCAACCAGTCAGTTTCTCAGTAAACTTAGCAGTTTATTAGTTTTATGGGTGGGAGCTTATTTAGTTTTAAAAGGAGAATTAACATTAGGAGAATTAATTGCTTTTCGGATTATTTCTAGTTACGTTACTACCCCAATCTTACGGTTGGCGCAAATCTGGCAAAACTTCCAAGAAACTGGTTTATCTTTAGAACGATTAGGTGATATTGTCGACACACCACAAGAAGCAGAAATAGATCGGAATAATATTTCCCTTCCTGCTATTAGCGGTGCTGTTAAATATGAAAACGTTTCCTTCCGATTTGCTGCCAGCGGACCACTACAACTCAGCAATGTCAGCGTCGAATTTGCCGCAGGTAAATTTGTGGGCATTGTCGGACAAAGTGGTTCAGGCAAAAGTACAATGATGAAATTACTGCTCAGACTTTATGACGCAGAATCTGGCAGAATTTTAGTTGATGGTTACGACATTGCCAAAGTCGAACTTTATTCGCTGCGGCGGCAAATTGGTGTAGTTCCCCAAGATACGCTCTTATTTGATGGCACAGTTCAAGAAAATATTGCCTTAACAAATCCTGATGCCACAACTGAAGAAATTATTGAAGCTGCACAAATTGCTGTTGCACATGAATTTATTATGACCTTGCCAAATGGTTATAATACAAGAGTTGGGGAACGGGGATCAGCCCTTTCTGGTGGACAAAGACAGAGAATTGCGATCGCTCGTTCTGTATTACAAAGACCTAAAATCTTAGTTTTAGACGAAGCCACCAGCGCCCTAGATTATCCCACAGAAAGGCAAATTTGTTTGAACTTAGCTCGCGCCTTCAAAGGCAACACAGTCTTCTTCATTACCCACCGTTTAAATACTGTTAGTAATGCCGATACTATCGTCGTCATGGATAACAGTAGAATGATAGAACAAGGTAGTCATCAAGAACTCATGGCAGCTAAAGGTCATTATTTCTACCTTTATCAACAACAAGAAGTAAATTTGTAATTTGTCAGTTATTTGTAAGGGTTTAGCTCATGCTTTACCCTGTTCATCTCTTTCCCATTTTCTGAATGGGAATGCCATTACAGAGGCTCTGCCTAAAGCCGTTAGAGAACTCCACAAAAAAAATGATCCAATCTTGTGGGATGGGCATCTTGCCCGTCTTTGTATTATTAGCGGGCTTTTCGGACTGCACCACAAGAAATTTTGGGATATTTTTTAATTGGAAGTTTCTTATAAATTCATTCCCATACAGAGTACAGAGTATGGAACGAGAAAACGAAAAAAGGCAGTAATACATTAAACTTTTCAAACTCTAAAATTACACACCCCTAAATATTCAATCTAAAATCCCAAATCCCAAATCATTATGACTCGACTTAATGGTAGTTACACCAACGGAAATGGCAACGGAAACGGTAACGGATCTTATAGAGATGCACAAGTATTAACACCACCCAAACCCGCTCCTAAACAGCCAAAACCCGATTTTAATTTTAATAACTTCGAGCAATCTGTAGTCTTACGCCAATCCCCAATTTGGTCAAGAACCATCATGCTTACCCTCATGGGATTAGCTTGTTTTGGGATTATTTGGGCTTGTTTAGCGAAAATTGAGCAAGTAGTTCCCGCCACAGGACAATTAAAACCAGAAGGAACAGTCAAAGACGTACAAGCTCCCATAAATGGAGTTGTAAAATCACTGTATGTAAAAGATGGTAAAGAGGTAAAACCAGGAGATTTATTATTGACCTTTGATTCCATTGCGACCCTAGCCGAATTAAATTCATTGAATAAGATTCGGATAGCTTTAATTCAAGAAAACAATATCTATCGGCGCTTAATGGGAGCAAGTACCGGAATAGATGCTGAAATAGCATTTTTACGCAGTAGACTCCCAGGAGAATCAGCTTTTCTGCTTAAAAGCCGCGCTTCCTTAGTAGCAGAAAATGAATTATTACGTTCTCAATTAAGAAATTCACCGGGAGCAGCAGGTACAGGAATTGATGAACAACAATTATTAGCAGTTGCTAAAACAGAATTAAAATCCCGTTCTAAAGCCGCAGATTTAGAAGTTGAAAAAACCCGAAAACAACTTTCTCAAACCAGATTTAAACTGCAAGATACTAAAAATGGTTTAGCAATTCAAAGTCAGATTTTAGCTAGTCTTAAAACCTTAGCTGAAGAAGGTGGTATTTCTAAACTGCAATATCTGAATCAAAAACAACAGGTACAAACGCTTTCCGCAGAAATATCACAATTACAAGAAGAGGCAAAACGTCTACAATTCGATATTGATAAAGGAAAAGAGCAATTAACCAATACAGTTGCTAGTTCTGATAAAACTATTTTGGAAAAAATCGGTGCTAACAAACAACGGATTGCAGAAATTGATAGTCAATTCATGAAAATTATTCTAGAAAATGAACAGCGTTTAGCAGATATTAATAGTAAAATCTCCCAAACACAATTAAACGTTAAATATCAAGAACTTCGCGCTCCTGTAGGAGGTGTAATTTTTGATCTTCAAGCTAAAAATCCGGGTTTTGTTGCCAATTCTACCCAAAAATTACTACAAATTGTCCCCAAAGATAGCCTCATAGCCGAAGTTTTCATCACCAATAAAGATATTGGTTTCGTGAGGAAAGGTATGAATGTAGATGTGAGAATTGATTCCTTTCCCTTTAGTGAATTTGGTGATATCAAGGGTAAAGTAATTGATATTGGTTCAGATGCTTTACCTCCCGACCAAAACCATCAATTTTATAGATTCCCCGCCAAAATCAAGTTAGATAGACAACAATTAAGTCTCACCAATCAAGATAGAAAGATATCCTTACAGTCCGGTATGTCTATTACTGCTAATATTAAAGTCCGAGAAGAACGGACAGTCATGAGTTTATTTACAGAGATGTTTACCAAGCAAGTGGAGAGTTTGAACGAAGTCCGTTAGGGATTTTTAAAAGACTTAAGGGAACACCAAAAAATCAATTACCCAATTTTGTGGGATGGGCATCCTGCCCGTCCTTGATGATTAGCGGGCAAATTCGTCCCGCACCACAAGAAATTTTTGGGTATTTTTTTAATTGGAAGTCCCTAACCTATATGTGTAGGGGTTGAGATTTAGTAGATACTGTCTTGAAAGTCAAGTGGTGGGAGAAAGAAAATTAGGGGTTTAGCAGTGATCATTAAGTGTCAATTTAACGTAAAACCCATATACCGACGTATTTGTTGGATTATGGCTGATGCCTCCGGCGATAGCGAAGCGCTGCTGCAAGCAGTTCGCAGGGATACGTGCCATTGCTCCGCGTTGATTCTGGGTTCTTTGTCATTTGGCAAAAGTTTAAATCTCACCCGTGTTTAGTATAAAACCCTTGTAGAGACGTTGCATGGGTAGGGATTCTCGGCTCTACATCTTTTTTGGAGATGTCTAATCAAATGGATCTTGTTTGTTGAATAGGTATATTTTTAATCAAATCATCAACTGGGAGAAAAGGGGCAATAAAAAAGGTTTGGTTGTCAACCAAACCTTGACTTAAATCCAGTGCATAACAACATCCCGAATTAATTTAACCTATATGATTTATTTTCAGCATCTTCCTATAGTATGTATGCAAATTTCATAAAACCTGATAAGAAATCATTTATTATGCCAAAATGGCGAATGGTAATTGGTAATTGGTAATTGGTAATTGGTAATTGGTAATTGGTAATTGGTAATTGGTAATTGGTAATTGGTAATTGGTAATTGGTAATTGGTAATTGGTAATTGGAAAATTACTTCTGTCACCTGTCACCTGTCACCTGTCACCTGTCACCTGTCACCTGTCACCTGTCACCTGTCACCTGTCACCTGTCACCTGTCACCTGCCCCCTGTCACCTGTCACCTGTCACCTGTCACCTGTCACCTGTCCCCTGTTCCCTGTTCCCTATTTCTGAGATAAATCTAATAAATTTGCTAACTTATAAACTGTTCGCGCCCCGACATTACCATCCCATTCAGCATCACCAACTTCACAAACATCAAAACCAATAATTTTTCTACCACTATTTACCAGTTCGCGGAATAGACAATAAACTTGTTCTAATTCCAGTCCGCCAGGGACAGGAGTACCTGTGTTGGGGCAAAGTTTAGGGTCTAAACCATCAATGTCGAAGCTAATATAAACTTTTTCTGGTAAATGATTGATAATTTCTCGACATAAATCCAACCAAGTCTTACCAGAATATAGTTGTTGTTTAATTACTGAATCATAATAACCAATAATGCGATTATTTGATTGATTAATTATTTGTACTTCATCATGACAAATATCTCGTACACCTACTTGGACTAATTTAGAAATTTGCGGTATTTTTATGGCATTAAACATAATAGACGCATGAGAAAACTCAAATTCCTCATAGGCATTACGTAGGTCTGCATGGGCATCAATATGTAAAATACCCCAGTCATCATATTGATTAGCTAAAGCTTGAAAGTAGCCTAATGGCGAACTGTGATCACCACCAATAACAGCAACTCGTTTACCTTGATTTATTGCTGCTTGTGCTTGGGTAAATAACCAATGATTTACCTGTTCCCCTGCTTTGTTAATTGCCTCTAGAATAGGAGTTAAATCCGGTGAGTCTGTTAGGGATTTACCTTGGGCTTGACGTTCAATAATTATGGCTGCTTGTTGACGATAATAGTTATTTTTTTCAATCATTTCCTGGGGAATTTCTACCATAAATATTCCCTGTTTCCAACCATCAGGATGATCAAAATCAAATAAATCTATTTGTCGTGAGGCATCTAAAATTTGCTGTGGTCCGTTGGCCGTTCCGGCACGATAGGAAACCGTGACTTCCCAAGGTATGGGGAAGATAATTAAGTTGGCTGAATCGTAATTAAATGGTAATCCCATGAAGTTGCCATTTTTTTCGGCTACGCTGTTGGGATTATAGTTTTCAATGGAGTCGTTCATATTGAAAATTAGTGCTGGTTAGGGATTGATATTTAGATTTTATCAATATTTGTTAATCTCGGCTGATTTTAATTACCATTACTTTTGGTGATATTCAATAGGAAAAAATCCATAAATTATAATTAAGAACGACGGGCATTTAAACAACACCATTCTTTTCTTTTCCAGAGAGTAGCTACAATCCAACCATTTTGTTCTAAAGCATCAGCAACGGATTTAGATTGTTCTAGTAAAATACCACTGAATATACCCCAAGTGCTAGGTTTGGTAATGGCGGTCATTTCTGGGAGTAATTCGATAATTACATCTGCTAAAATATTACAAACAATCCCGTCTACAGGTTGATCAATGATTTTTCGGACTATGTCTACACTACCCTCAAGAGGGATTAAAGAATCTGGACGAATCTCATTCAGAGTGCGATTACTAAAAGTAGATTTTACGGCTAAAGGATCGTTATCAACGGCATAGACTTTCCCCGCACCTAATAATATTGCCCCAACGCCTAGAATACCTGAACCACAACCAATATCGGCGATAATTAAAGGTTTTCTTGGTTCTTCTGCGTCTAGAAAGGATTGGGGGATTTCACTGAAGCGCATTTCTAGGGATTCTAAACATAGTTGAGTGGTGGCATGATTACCTGTACCAAAGGCTACGCCTGGATCAAGACGAATTACCAATCGGTCTAGGAATTCAGGTAACGGTAACCAAGCAGGGTTAATGAGAAAGCGATCGCCTATTTCTTCAGGTTGCCAATGTTGTTTCCAGCTACTAGACCAGTCTTCTTCGTCAATTAAGCCCCAATGCACCACTGGTGCGGTGAGTCCTACACACAGGGCATCTTGACGCAGCCACAGCGATAAAGCAGCCAAATCTAGCAGTTGTACTTTAAAGGTGGGTAAATAAGCCTTAACAAAAGAGACATTGCCCTTAATTTCTACTGCTGTACCACGACAGCCAAAGTTTTCTAAGCGCCAAAATATAGTTTCTTCTAAATCTAGTTCAGATAAAATATTTAATTCCCACCAGGTATTTGCCATAGGATTTTAGATTGGTAATTGGTAATTGGTGATTGGTGATTGGTGATTGGTAATTGGTAATTGGTAATTGGGGAAAACAAACTACGATTTTTATGACTAAGATAATTAAGATAATCCTTCTAATCATCCTAATCAAATAAATCACAAAAATCATAGTTAAAGATGATTTTTCTAATTCTCAAATTATTTAATCATCTTCATCAAATAAATCCCAAAAATCACAGTTAAAGTGTGACTGTATAAGCGTCTCGAATACCTTCCACTTTTTTAATTTCTGCTAAAATGCCATCGGGTAAAGGATCATCAATGCTGAGAGCCATAACAGCATCACCACGAACGATTTTCCGACCTACCTGCATACTGGCAATATTGACATTAAAGCTACCCAGTAGAGAACCGAGTTTACCAATAATACCGGGCATATCACGGTGTCGAGTAAACAGCATATATTTGCTGGGGGGAACGTTAATGGGGAAACCGTCAACATCCGTTAAGTGGATTTCCTTATCACCCAACAAAGCACCTGTAACAGAATGTGTACCTAGAGTTCCTGTGGCTTGAAGATGCAACGAACCAGCATAATCCCGTGCCGAAGCGTCCCTGGTTTCAATGACTCTAATTCCTCGTTCTTTGGCTTCTATGGTGGCGTTGACATAATTTACCCGTTCCCGCAGGGCTTGGTAAAGAAGTCCTTTCAGGGCGGCTATTACCAAGGGTTGACTTTTATTAGTTGCCAGTTCTCCTTGTAGTGTAACATTAAGTGTCTCAACTCTACCGCCGGTGAGTTGACCAACTAAGTTCCCCAAGGTTTCCGCTAATTCCATGTAAGGCTTGAGTTCTTCTAGGATATCAGGACTAAGTCCAGGAATATTCACCGCGGAACGGGCGGATAGTCCTAATAACACATCCCGAATTTGTTCAGCCACATCTATGGCTACATTAACTTGGGCTTCAGCAGTGGAAGCACCGAGGTGAGGTGTAAGAATAACATCTTTACCCAAGCGTAGCAATTCCGATTCACCTAATGGTTCGGAATCGAACACATCTAATGCAGCCCCGGCAATTACACCATCTTTGATTGCCACTGCTAAAGCCGCTTCATCAATAATGCCACCACGAGCGCAGTTAATAATCCTGGTAGTGGGTTTCATTAACGCCAAAGTTTTAGCGTTGATTAAGTTGGCAGTTTCTGTGGTTTTGGGAATGTGTAAGGTGATATAGTCGGCTTGCTGGAATAGCAAATTTAAGTCTACCAGTTGACAACCCAGTTGTTCGGCTCTTTCTGTGGAGATAAATGGATCATAGGCGAGGAGTTTCATCCCCATAGCCTTAGCGACACTAGCAACATGAGAACCAATTTTTCCTAACCCGACAACGCCGAGGGTTTTTTTGTATACTTCCGAACCAACATAACTTTTACGGTCCCATTCACCACGTTTTACTGAAGCATTAGCATCAGGAATATGACGAGATAAGGACAACATCATGGCTAAGGCGTGTTCGGCTGCGGCAATGGTATTACCTTCTGGGGAATTGACGACAATAATCCCTTTGCGGGTAGCTGCGGGGACATCAACGTTATCCACACCCACGCCAGCCCGGCCAATAATTTTTAATTTTGTACCGGCTTCTATAATTTCTTGAGTAACGCGAGTTCCAGAACGGATCATCAGCGCGTCATACTCGCCAATGATGGCTTTGAGTTCATCTGGTTTGAGGCTGGTTTTGACATCAACTGTAGCTACTTGGGAAAGAATATCAATACCAACTTGATCAATGGGGTCGGAGACAAGAACCTTAGACATAATTACTTGATTTTGGTTGACAGGTTTTGCTTTGCAAGACTTTTTAGTTTAATCTTTATCTGTGGCACTTGGGGAAAAAATTATGGAAAACAGGCAAGAGGCAAGGGGAGTAATAATAATTTCTCTTTACCAATTACCAAATTTTACTAAATTTTACTAAATTTTCTTTTCTCCACATCACGTCTCTTTTCCTGTTTGTCTTGACTTCCAAAACTCTAATTCCCATTTTTGGTAATTGTTTTAAGTTATCTTGCAATTCTTCCCAAGAACTAATTAACTGATAATGCACCTTGTAAGTCGCGCATAAATGAGAGAAATCAATATTTTGAGGAGTAGCAAAAAACTCTTCAAAAGGCGGGTTGAATTTAGCAATGGGTAACATTTCAAAAATTCCTCCACCGTTGTTATTGATTAAGATAATTGTTAGATGTCCAATAAATTTATTGCTAATCAAGAAACCATTGGTGTCATGCAATAAAGATAAATCTCCTGTTAACATCACACTACTTTGCTGATGATGTGCTATTCCTAAAGCAGTGGAAAGTGTACCATCAATGCCATTTGCACCCCGATTAAAATAGGGTTTAATTCTTAAATTATTGGGTTTCCAGAAAAATTCCACATCTCGCACTGGCATACTATTAGCAATGAATATGGGTGTTTCCGGTGGCAAGATTTGGGAAATTAACCAAGCAATTTTACTCTCGATTAATTCATCTACATTTTCCAAATCATCATCAATGTTTTTCCTAATTTGCTTTTCTGCTGTACACCATTTTTGTAAATATTCACTTTTTCCTAAATTTGCAATTTCCAACTTACCAATTTCTGTAACTGAAATTCTTAAATGGGTGGTTTTTCCATGTAAAGGGTCTAAATTTTGATCACAATTATCAATGACAAAACGTTGCGGTTTAGCACTGGTTAACCAATTACGTAGTTCTTTACTTGTGGGCATTTCGCCAATTTGGATAACTATTTCTGGAGTTAATTCTTGGGCAAGGTTTTGATTTCTGAGAATGATATCATAGGTGGAAATTAAATAGGGATTTAAATCTGCGTAATTTCTAACAGGGGAAAGTCCTTCAGCTAAAACAGGCCATTGGAGAGTTTGACAAAGGTTGGCGATCGCTCTACAATACTCCTCCGGGGCTTGTGGTTGGGCTACACCAGCGATAATAATCCCTTTTTGGTAATTGGTAATTGGTAATTGGTAATTGGTAATTGGTAATGGGGTGGAAACTATTCCCGCAAAGAAATCTTCCACATCTAAGGTAAACTCTGTACCGTCGGCAATGGGCGCAAGAGGGTCATGAAAAGGTATATTTAAATGTACTGCGCCAGAGTTGGGAAATTGACAACGTTCCCAAGCATAAATTACCGTTTGTCGGAGATAATCTAACATTCCCACATCTAGAGAAGGTGTAGCTAATTCCCCTTGCCAATTGGGATAATGACCATATAATTTTACTTGGTCAATAGTTTGTCCAGAATGACAATTCCGCAATTGTGCTGGTCTATCGGTAGTTAATATTAACAAAGGTACGCGACTTTCCCTAGCTTCAATTACCGCTGGATAAAAATTTGCCCCCGCAGTTCCCGAAGTACAAACTAATACTACAGGTTTTCCCGTTGCCTTGGCTTGTCCCAACGCAAAAAAAGCCGCTGAACGTTCATCTAAAATGGGAATAGCTTCAATATCTGGTATTTGTCGCACAAAAGCCACCGTTAATGGTGTAGAACGAGAACCAGGACAGATGACAGCGCAATTTAAACCCAAGCGTTTGAGGGTTTCTGTTAATACATAAGACCAAAGAAGATTAAGATTATTAAAAGTAAGTTGCATTGACTAGAGATTATGGACTGTATTCATTTAACAGGAATTCGTGGCTATGGTTATACCGGATTTTTACCAGAAGAACAAGCATTAGGACAATGGTTTGAGGCAGATGTTAAATTATGGTTGGATCTTTCTAAACCCGCCAAAACAGATAATATTGAAGATACTATAGATTATCGGCAGATAATTAGCTTAGTGCAAAATTTGCTAAAAACCTCAAAGTTTGCATTGGTGGAAAGACTAGCTGGGGCGATCGCTGATGGTATTTTAGAGGATCAGGAGGGGATTAATCAAGTACAAGTTTTTCTCAGTAAACCCGCTGCACCTATTCCTGATTTTAGCGGCAAAATTAGTATTGAATTGACTAGAAGTAAACTCCAGTAGCAGGAGTCATGCAGAAAGATTTGGTTTATTAAAATTGTATCAATTAGGGAGTGTTGGACTTTAACAGAGGATGAGTTGAAGTGTCGGTATAATTGGTTAATGGGTGGCGCGATTTTGACGTAAAATAACTGAGTAAAATCTTAGTTAACGGGAATGGCAATACCTTTTACAGACAAAGAAATGAAGAAAGCTTGGGGTGGAAATCTATCTGCTTCTCAGATAAGTCCTCGTACTAATGCCCATCGGTTACTTTTGTTTTATGCTGTTGAATGTGGTTTGAAAGCAGTTTTAATGGCAAGACAGGAAACAAGACGTACTAATTTATGTAAAGATATTAAGGAATGTGGACATAATATCAATAAATTATTAAGTCTTTTAGGTGCAGGAGGATCTCTGAGCTTACCCACCGAAATATTTATTCAGGAAATATTGGATACACGAAATAATAAAGAAGAGAGAAAATTAAACCCTGGTCAAATGAACGAACTGTGGCGTTATGGAGGAAAAGTTATTGCTATAGTTAATAAAGATGGAAAAGTTGTAGCGAATGATGAAAATATAGAAAATAAACTACTAGAAATATCAAAATGGATTGCAGGAGAACTTGAAAGATTATGAATAAACCCAAATTACTGACATGGCTTGATATTAGAAGAACTATTCGCACAAAAACTAATTATGGAACTAATTTACCAGATGGTGTAGTGAAAATTTACTGTTACTCAGATGCTTTAGAAATATATTTTCGGAATAGAGAGAATGCTGTTATTGCCTTAAAAGAATGGTTCAAAGATTGGTATCAGGAAGAAGAGTCTGTTATTCAGTTTGACCTTGGTAATGCTACATTTCCAGTGGAATTTATCTCTGAAGAGGAAACTTATATAACTGATATTGATGTTCGTCCCTTTTGGGAAGAAATTGCTTATCTAGAAAGTGACTCAGAAACAGAAACCGCTATAAAAAAAATAGTTAAGCTTCCAGAACCATATCCTGAAAGACCTAATTTAATAGCTTTTTATTCTTTTAAAGGTGGTGTAGGGAGAACATTAAATTTAGCAGCCCATCTTTTTGCTTTGCTAGATAGAGCTAAAGAGTTGAATGAATCTGTAACTATCTTGGTGATTGATGCTGATTTGGAAGCACCAGGTCTTACTTATTGGAATGCCTTTGAAAAACAACAGCCAGAAGTTTCTTTTATTGATTTTTTAGAAGTTTACCACTATCCTACTATAGATAGAGATGAAACACTTTCTCTATTTGCAGATCAAGTTAAAAAATCAGCTAGAAATGAAGGAAGATCAATAATTTATTTCTTACCTGCGTTTATTAAAGATGAAGAACTACTCGATACACCTATTTTACCTGAACATTTAGTTAGAAGTCCAGATGGAACTTGGGAATATGGCAATGCTATTTATAGTTTAGGTCAAGTTGTTGATGCAGATTATGTTTTTATTGATTTGAGGGCAGGATTGAGTGAAATATCCAGTCCAATAATTTTTGATCCAAGAATTGAGAGGTTTCTAGTAACAACAATTAATGATCAATCTATTAAAGGTACAAGCCTTGTTTTAAAACAAATTGGTAAAGTTGCACCACCAGAAGCGAAAATCAAAGATAAAACATATTATGATCCATCAATAATTATTAATATGTTGAGTTTAAAAGAAAACCTTAAAGAATCACTTCTTAATGTCACAACGGACTTAAGAACTGCCTATGTACCATCACAAGACGATAAATTAGATGAGCCAAGATTCGACATTAAACCAGCTTACTTTGCAGAAGAATTACTTTATGTAAATAATTGGGAAGATGCACGCTCAAAACTAAATGCAACTTCAGTGATGAAAAATGCTAGAAATTGGGCTAAAGAAGTTTTACCAAATGTCGAAAATCAGGAATCAACTTCAGAAACACAGAAAGAGGAAGAGGTGAAAAGACTTAGGGATTTATGTCAGCGATATGAGTACGCCGAACAAGGACAAGGAGAAGATTTACTGATAACAGAACCTTTGCGGAACTTAGCTACTAATTTTAGAGATAAATTACCTCA
Source organism: Dolichospermum sp. LEGE 00246 (assembly GCF_015207865.1). Classification (NCBI taxonomy): domain Bacteria; kingdom Bacillati; phylum Cyanobacteriota; class Cyanophyceae; order Nostocales; family Aphanizomenonaceae; genus Dolichospermum; species Dolichospermum sp. LEGE 00246. The sequence goes on along the minus strand of NZ_JADEWA010000025.1, from coordinate 2,330 downwards.
TATAGTATCAATTGGAGCTAAAGGTGCTGGCAAAACTTTTAATTATATACAGTTGTCACGGTTTAAATATTGGGAAAATTTTCTGAATTATATTGATCACCAACATAAAGAAACTGAGATAAAAACATATATATTTCCTTTACTTGAGTCTAGTAATGTTAAGGATAATGCAAAAACTGTTATTACTGAATCCAGAATTGAAGTTATAACAGCTTTAGGCAATAATGTTCCTGAATTTGTGCATTCAGAGTATGCAGATAGGATTAAAAAGGCGCTTGACGAGGAAAATTGGAATGAACCAAAATGGACAGAATTTTGGATTGGTGAAATTGCCAGAGCTATAGGTATTAATACAAATGTAGATAGTCCTAATACTCTTGGCAGCATAAATCAAGATTTAAAAAACAAAGGATTAAAGATTATCTTTTTGTTTGATGGGTTAGAAGATATTTTTTCCAAAATCGCCTCTAGTAATCAACAACAGACGGCCTTAAAAGCTTTGATTGATGATTTGCCCAAGAAATTGTCAGAAATTAGGCAATCTAATCTTGGTGTAATAATTTTCTTGCGTCGTGATTTTCTGAGGTATACAATTACTCAAAATTTGAGTCAATTTGAGAATCTTTATCGTGCTTATGATTTATCTTGGAATCAAGATTCTTTTTTGAGATTAGTTTATTGGATTTGTAGCGAATCTAATGTGATAGATGCAAATAAAGATAGTATTTATAGTCTAAATAAAGAGAATCTCATAGATGAATTAGAGAAGTTATGGGGTAAGACACTAGGAACAGATAAGTCTAAAGAAGCCTACACAGCTTCTTGGGTATTTGCAGCTTTAACAGATTTTAATGGCAGACTTCAAGCTAGAGATATTGTTCGTTTTTTATACAATGCAGCGGATATTACAGTAAATAGACCTAAAAAAGAAGTACAATTTGAAAAATGGTCTACAAGCCGACTCTTACCTCCTCCAGCAATTCGCCGCGCTCTAAAACCATGTAGTGAAGAAAAAGTGAGAGAAGCTAAAGAAGAATATCTAGCTTTCAAAACATGGGTAGAAGATACACTTCCTAAATATCCTCCGGCTCAACTGATAATTCCTTTTGCTGTAGAAGATTTTGATATGGATCAAAAAACAGTAACATTATTAGAAGAAATGGGCGTGATTTATGAAGATAAACAAAAAGAGGAAATAAAGCGATTTTATATTCCTGAAATTTTCCGAGAAGGTTTAGGTTTTTCCGGTCAGGGTGCAAGACCTAGAATAGTAGCGTTGAAGCGTCGGGTACTAGGAAAAGGAATTTTGTAATTATCTTTTCTTGAATTTCGCCAATCTTCAATTTATCTTAACTCAACTGATTACGAAACTTACTCACACTAATACTCAACAACACCACAGCAAAACCGAGTAAGGCTAAAACATGAATCCACAGCACATCTAACCCACATTCCGCACCCCCCAGTGTCACAATCGGTAATTTCGGATTTTTGAAGACCTGTGAGGATAATTTTGATACAAAATGGTCTAAATTTTAGGTAGCGATAGCGAAGCGCTGCTGCAAGCAGTTCGCCAATCTCAAATCCCCAAATGACCATTTTTCGTTGTGTGACAGTTTAGGGTGCGGAAGGTGGGATACAATAGGTCGTTTACGTGGAAATTTTCGTTAACCGAACAGTATTGGGTAGGGATTCATCTCGTTCCCAGTCTCTGATGTTCATTTTAAATCTAATAATCCTGTTTCTTTTAATTTTGGATTAAAGCGGATTTGAGTATTGACTCCCCGGGCTTTGAGAACTCCTAAAATTTCTTCTTCAACCCGCCGCGCCACATTTTTTAAAACCTTGCTTTTTCCGAATTCATCAATAGCTATATTTTGATAATTATTTTGTTCTTCTGGTGTCATTAATTCTTTTACATCTATAGGATTATTCCATTTTTGTTTATTTTCGATGTTCGGAATATCAGGATTAGCATTTTCCGTAATCCAAGCATTTTCAATAGCTTCCAAAATTGTTCGATTAGGACGTTCTATAGTTTGTACCTTTACCCAATAACAATTTTGAGGTTGACGGACTAAATGCTGCTTTAAACTTAGATAAATATCACGAGAATAGCCAACAAATTGCAGAATTTTATCCTGATTAAAAATCGCGTAAACTCCAATTTTTTCTTGAAAGTTGACTATGACTTCACCATCATTATCAATATAGGCATGATATTCTAAACTAGCTAAGGTTGGTAAGTTTATTTCTGTTGTCATAAGTGAATTAAAAATTTGTTATTGTAATCATAAACCAAAAAACTTTCCACATCTTCACCATTATCA
>NZ_JADEWA010000250.1:0-7949 GCF_015207865.1 Dolichospermum sp. LEGE 00246 | reverse complement strand
GAATTATTGACCGCAGATAAACGCAGATAAACGCAGATAAATTAATAGTTTTATTTAAATTTTAAATTATTTCGTTTCCATTTCCGAAACGGAAGTAAATACTATTGTATAACCGAGTTAAGTTAACTATTGCACACAAGCCACACCCAGCCGCGATGGTAAGAGAAATAGCAATTCGCACCACTGGACTCACTAAGCAATTTGAAAGACATATTGCTGTAAATGATGTTGACTTAGAAATCCATACGGGTGAAGTTTACGGATTAATTGGTCCTAATGGTGCAGGTAAAACCACCCTAATTCGGATGTTAGCCACTGCTGAAGAACCAACTACGGGTGAGATTTATATTAATGGCGATCGCGTAGCGGGTCCTTCGGACTATCGCCTCCTGCAAGATCAAAACAACTTAAAACTTAAACGTCGTCTTGGTTATTTACCCGATGACTATCCACTGTATGAAGATTTGACAGTTTGGGACTATTTAGATTATTTTGCCCGATTGTATCACTTACAAGGAAAGCGCCGTACCCAACGTCTCCACGAAGTTTTAGAACTGATTCAACTGGGTAATAAACGACATAGTATGATTTCTACCCTCTCACGGGGGATGAAACAGCGTTTAAGTTTAGCCCGCACCATTATTCATGAACCAATTTTACTACTTTTAGATGAACCTGTTTCGGGACTTGATCCTATTGCGCGGATGCAGTTCCGGGAAATTATTAAGGCTTTGCAAGAAGCCGGCATGACAATTTTAATTTCTTCTCATGTACTTAGCGACTTAGCAGAGTTATGTACATCCGTAGGAATTATGGAATTAGGTTTTTTAGTGGAAAGTTCTTCACTCAAACATCTCTATCAACGTCTTTCCCAACAGCAGATTTTTATCACCACTTTGGGCAATATAGATATATTAGTGAGTGAATTAAAAAATCATCCCTTAGTGGAAGAATGGGAATTAATACTTAGTCAAAATAGTGTGCGAGTAAATTTTTCCGGTAAACCAGAAGATTCCGCTGATTTATTGCGATCGCTTATCAGTGCAGGAATTCCCTTAACAGAGTTTCATTGCACCCAAGAAGACCTAGAAACTATTTTCCTCAAATTAGGTCATAAACAAGCATCATAGATAATTTTGGATTTTAAATTTTGGATTTATCTTCTGCACAAACTTAAAAATTGTTCCAAAATAAAACTTCTCAACTTTTAGAGGTATTGACGATGTTACTAAATTTCATAGACAGAATTGGAGAATTAAATCCCCAGTTATTTCGAGAACTAAAAGGCAGATTCAAACCTTTTAACCTGATCATATCTATGGGTTCTTCTTTACTACTACAACTCATAGTTTTCATATTTCAATTCCGAGAATTTCCTGACGAAAACTACTATCTCCGAGCAACCTACTGTACTTTGCGAGAAGTATACCAAAATCAAGAACAAGAACTCTATAAACAACAAAACTTACTTGACCAAAAAATAACCAATTATCAGCAAATTCAACTATCAGATAATACCATAATTCCTAACTTAGAAGCCAAACTTCAGCAAGTTAACACCCAACTAGCTGACCTTCAGAATTATTTATCTAAAAATATTTGCCCTTTAGATAAAATAGACTGGCAATTATGGTGGCGAGATCATTGGGAATACACATTTTTAACATTTAGTGTAATTTTCATTTTTACCCTCTTAGTTGGCGGAACTTATTTATTAATTAGTGATTTAGCCAAAGAAGAACAACGCGGAACATTGAATTTTATTCGCCTAAGTCCCCAAACAGAAACCAGCATTTTAACTGGAAAAATTCTCGGAGTCCCCAGTTTAATTTATCTTTTTGTCCTCACAGCCATTCCTTTGCATTTATGGGCTGGACATTCTGCTAAAATCGCCTTCAGTTACATTTTCAGTTATTATGCTGTGATTGCCGCAAGTTGTCTTTTCTTCTACAGTACAGCCCTAATTTTTGGTTTAGTGAGTCGTTGGTTTGGTAACTTTCAACCTTGGTTGGGTAGCGGTGCTGTACTTGTATTTTTGTTTATGACAATGACAATGGTATCTTCTTATGGAGGCTTTAATAATCCCCTAACTTGGATGAGATTTTTAAGTCCCTGGGATATCACCAATTATCTATTTCCTAATCTGTTTCGTTCCTATAAAGATTCATCAATCAGCCAACTACAATTTTTCTACTTACCAATAGGAAAAAATTTCCTTACCTTAGTCAGCTTTCATTTAGTTAATTACGGAATTTGTTCCTACGGTATTTGGCAAGCAATGAAACGCTGCTTTCGGAATACAGATAGCACAATATTGAGTAAAAAACAAAGTTATTTATTTATAGCCTTTACTCAGGTAATGTTTTTGGGATTGACTATAGGTGCAGTTGAGAACAAATCAGATATGGGCATCATCGTCCTCATGGCTTTACTCAATTTTGCCTTAGTTCTAATTTTAACTATTGTGCTTTCACCTCAGCGGCAAACTATCCAAGATTGGGCAAGATATAGACACCAAAATCATCGAGATAAATCTATATTACAAGATTTAGTATTTGGTGAAAAAAGCCCAGCAATTGTTGCCATAGTCATTAATCTATTAATTGCTACCACACCCATAATAATCTGGATTCTGTTCTCACCTCCTAATTTTCATAATGGTAGTGTTGATAAGAACAAAGTCATATTAGCTATGGTTTTAGCTTTCACATTGATGTTGATGTATGCCACAATTGCTCAATTGATGCTACTCATGAAAAATCCCAAGCGTTATGTATGGACAGTGGGAACTATTGGTGTAGCAATGTTTTTACCATCAATTGTTCTTGCCGTTTTGGGTGTTAGTCCTTCAAAACATCCCATTTTGTGGTTATTCTCCACCTGTCCTTGGGCAGCGATAGAATACACTCGGACGACAACAATTTTTCTGGCACTTTTGGCTGAGATAACAGTTGTAGCTTTGTTAAATTTCCAATTAAATCGTCAAGTCAAAGTTTTAGGAGAATCCGCAACCAAAGCACTATTGACCGCCCGATAATAGTTAGTGACTCGTAAAGTTTTACCGATAGGAATGATATTTAATTTTTGTATTCCTATCGGTGGACATCAGCCTTAAAGAAATGTACAATAATTAAAACAATTACCCAATTCCAATTTTAATCTCATCCAACGAAATTATTTTTAATTTATTTGATCAAATAGAATCGGCTTGCGAGTATAGATAGCCTTTTCGACAATATCAGCAGCATAATTCACTCCTCCAGCCCTAACAATTGCCTCTTTTAGCCTCAGTGCATTTTGTTTGTAAGAATATTCTGTTAAGACCCGCTTAATTATTTCCTGCAAACTCGTAACATTTAAACGAGACAAGGGTAAAAATTCTCCAGCACCTGTATAAGCTATCCGAGAAGCAATTCCTGGCTGTTCATTAGTAATCGGAATTGCTACCAGTGGAACTCCACTACTTAAAGCCCCTAAAACTGCATTCATACCACCATGAGTAATAGTGAGAACAGATTGCGAAATCAATTGCTGTTGGGGCGCATAAGGTACGACTACAGGTGAACCTGCGAGGTTAAAATCTAATTCTTTTATTTGTGGCTGACCCAAAGAAATCACAAGTTGTACATCCAATTCCATAGATGCTTCTGCAATCATTTGAAAAATTTCCTGTTTGCGATTTTGTAAAGTACCTAATGCAGCGTAAATTAATGGTTTACCATTCAATTTCTCAAAAGGAAAAGGCTTTGGTGATAATGAAAGAGGCTCTAATCCTGATGGATCTTGCAAGGGACCAGTATAATGAAATGTTTTAGGTAAACGCACTCGCGGAAAGTCAAATTCAGCAGGTAGCTGACATATCTGAGCGAGTTTTCCACCAGCATCATCACGACAAGTGTAATTTGCTAAATTCCATTGACGACGTTGATCTGCTACTAATTTCCAGATTTTTTGTGATAACTGATTAAGTAAAAAGTTACCTGCACGGTTTCGCAAAGTAGACAACCAGGCTGTATTATATTCCCAATTGGTAAAATAAGGTGGAACTCCTGGTTCCCTATTAATAAGAAGAGCATTGCATACAGTGATAAAAGGTATTTTTAGAAAATCGGCAATAGTTCCGCCTCCAATTGTTACTTGATCTACTAATAAAGCCTCTATTCCTGCTTTCGAGATTGCTGTAGGTGCTTCACCAAATAGCATCTTCGTTTCCTTTTCTAGCCAATCTATTGTAAAATTTAATGCTGCCATTCCACTCAATTCTCCTAACTGTTTGTACATTACTTCTAATGTTCCAGGGGAAAATTCAGCTTCTCCTATTTTCCAAAATTCTAATCCAGCCTTATCAACCTTAGATTGAACATCGGGGATGTGGAATAATGTAACACGATGACCACGCCGTTTTAATTCTCTTCCTAAAACAAACATTGGGTTGAGATGGCCTATTGCTGCTGGACAAAGAATACCAAAATGAGTCATAAGTTATATTTTTTGGTTAATTACAATGATTTATACCAGAAAACCGCTTTATAAATTCAAATTACATCATTTTTACTTCACTGCTTTGGTCAAGTATATAAACATACTCTCAATAAAATGATTAACACAGATCATAATGGCTAATATATGAGTTAATACTGTTTTGTCAAGAACATGAAGATCCTAATATTTTCACGTCTTCAAATTTTTCAATATAAAAGAGCTTCATTAACACCTATTTAATACAGCACCTGCAAATTAGAAGTTAAAATATTTATCTACACTCTTAGGGAACTATTTTGTTGTAATATCATTGCGTCAGACTTTCACCAAAGTCAGTACCAAGGGAGTTATGATTAAATCTTGGATGATAATTGGCACTATAGCATTCTTCGTAGGCTTCGCTGGTAACTGGATTACACCCAACCAGAGTCAATGGTTTCGGCATTTACAAAGACCTAAATGGTTAACCTTTGAATCAGCAATTCCCCTGATTTGGACTATAATTTTTATCTGTGGTGCTTGGTCAGCTTATATTATTTGGGAACACAGTCCAAATACCGATATAACTCGCCTAATGATGGGTTTGTACCTACTTCTAGAGATATTTACCATAGCCTATAGCCCCATAATGATCCGTCTTCGCAGTCTCATTGCTGGTACAATCATTGGTGGCACTGGACTACTAATTTGTATATTAATCACCCTTGCAGTCTTATCTGTATCGCTGTGGGCAGCATTACTATTATTACCTTATTTAATTTGGAGTCCCATAGGTACATACACCACATGGCAAATGAGTCGTCTTAATCCGCAAGATGCTTAAAGCAGGAAAGTTGAAAGTCTTAATGATGTTTGACCTTCAACTATTTACATTCTGCCTTTGCGTCTTTGCTCCTTTGTATCTTGGCGCGAAAAAATACTCTTTTACAAAACAGAAGATTTATTTTCTGTTGTCTGAATGAAAGTTTGAAAATCCCCATTAGGTGTCCATTGAATCGCACCATCTTTACCCGTAAAGAAAAGTTTTGTTTGTCCTTTACTTAATAAAGATAATGTTTTCCTATCTAGATTATTAGCAGGAGAAATTGCTATTTGTGGTTTGAGTGCTAAAACTAAATCTTGCAAAGATTCTGATGGACTCCACAACACCTGGGGAGAAGACAAATCACCACTTTTAATTAATTCTTTAATTTGTTGAGATTTAATATTCCCTACTAATAACCAACTTTGACCAAAAATTTGTAACTTTAAAATCGGTACTTGGTCATTAATTAATTGTGCTGTGATTGTGGGAGTATTTATAGGTTGTCCAACTCCTAAACTTTGATAAATTCCTTGCTGTTTTTGGAGTTCCTGTTGTAGTAATTGAGTTGCAATATTGTCCTCTAACTTAGGAGCATATTCATACAAATTTTTAATTGGTAGACTTTGCATAATTTCCAACCAAGCATCATTAGTATAACCTGTAAACTTACTAGCGATCGCCCAATTAATCTGATTTACCCCTTGCTGTCTCAAAAATGGCAAAATCGTAAATCTACCCGTGCCTTCATTTCCACTATTAATTACGGCAATATTTCCCCGATCTTGAATTACTAAAACAGGTTCAGTTCTAGTATCTAACAAAGTAATTCTCACCAAATTATTAGCAGAATGCCAAATGGGAACAAGTACCAAACCAATTGCTATGAAACCTGCAAACCACCAACGTTTTTGCCACCATCGGACTAAGCAAGCTAAAATAATTAAGATATAAATAGTGAGCATTTGCAAAATTGATATACTCCCAACTGCTACCAAACTACCTGGCAACTTAACAAAAAATTCCACCATTTGAATTAATAAATGGGTTGGATAATATAAAAAACTGGCTAAAGTGCCACCTAAATCTGGGGAAATCAAACTCACCAAACCGCTAATCATGCCCCCAATACTAATGATAGAAATAAATGGTGTCGTCAAAATATTTAGAGGCACACTATAAACGGGAATGACACTAGAAAACTCTAGCAGTCGGGGTAAAGTCCAAATTGTGGCTGCTAAGGGTACAGAAATTAAAGAAGCGATCGCAGGTGGTAGCCAATCTAAACGTTGAGTGATTGCAGATGCACTGACAATTAATCCCAAAGTTGCTAAAAAACTCAGTTGAAAACCTAAATCCCAAATCCATAGAGGATTAAATAACAATAATAATGTTGCGGCTATTAATAAAGATCCCAATTGCTTCACATTTCTTTCTAAAGCCAAACCCAACAAAGCGGCAAAACCCATAATTACGGCTCTTAATACTGCGGGTTGAAAACCTGATAAAAACAGAAAAGTAATTAATCCCAAGCTACCAAGAGTAATTTGTGTGGCTTTATTTGTACGTCTTGTTAGCTGTAAAACTACACCCAAAATTAGAGAAGTTTGAAACCCAGATGCGGCTAAAGCATGGGCTAAACCTGCTTTTACGAATAAATCCCGGATATCATAGGGTAAATCAACGGCTTTACTACCTAAGACCATTGCACTAACAAGGGGACCTTCAGGAACACCTAATAAACGAGATTGCGATCGCCCAATCTTCTCACGAACTTGCCACCATCCCCAAGGATGTTCATCATCCAAAATATTAATCTGCCTACCAATTAAACCCGCAAAAGTCCCCTCCTGCCGCAGATATTTCTGAAAATCAAACCCACCAGGATTAGAAGCCGCAGTTGGTTTATACAAAAATCCAGTCACCGCAATTTGTTGTCCAGGATATAAACCAGTAGATTGCAATATCGGCACAGTCACATATAACCTACCCGTCACACCCTTGGGAATCCCCCCCGCTTCCTGACCCTCTTGCAGCGGCACTAGTTCCCTCCGGGACGCTCCGCGAACGCTATCATTTTTCACCTCATCTAACTGAGTCGCTGCTAACCAAAACTGTCCCCGTTGATTACGAGTTACGCGGGGATTACTATCCACCAACCCCCGTACAATCACTAATTGTTCAAGATTACTATTATCCCCAGCCGCAAACTGACTAATATCCTTAATTCCCGGTTGAGGAACACGCAATTGCCAATAAACAGTAGCCAACAAACCCACCACACCAGCAATTAACCATATTCTCGGATGAGGAGTAGCCGTCCAGTTATTAGCGATCGCCTTATCTTTGCCAACAGCACCTTCTCTTTTCAGAGCAAACTTCCGCAGATTAGCATATATGCGGCGAAAGAAAACCGCCCCAACCACACCCAATAATAAAATCCACACACCACCCCAAGGAATAGCCGTAAACAGCAAACCCAAAATATAACTAAGACAGATAATTATTCCACTCGTCTGCATCATAAGAATTTAATTGCCAAAGCACCCAGTTCAGAGAATACCGCATAAATATTTAATCTGCTTGGGAAAGATATAATTCATCTGTCAAATTTATTTTGACGGGAATGATCGGAAAAAACCTCTGTTCTTCCCTCCCCTACCCC
>NZ_JADEWA010000249.1:0-8048 GCF_015207865.1 Dolichospermum sp. LEGE 00246 | reverse complement strand
AGACACTCCCTAACCCTCCCCTTTACAAGGGGAAAGGGGGGTAGTAATGTGATGAAAATTACGGGATACCACTTTTCAAACATCCTCTAATTAAAAGTCAGAAAAAATGACTCCCCCTATTTCCTATTAGATAAAACTAACTACTTTTGGGATTGCTTAATTGTTGGATAAAAAGTTGTATTGATAAGGCGAATAAACCTAATGCAACTAACCCAAATATTCCCGCTCCCAAGGCTACTATACCTACAACTAGGGTACGCACGGCAGAAGCAATGTTGATCACAGTTTGGTTATCAGAATGGGTGGGTTTATTGGCAAAAGTAGTGGCGATCGCTATCATTAAAGAATAAGTAGCAAATGCAAATCCTCCCGATATCACAGACCCAGTTATACAGCGTAAAGGAGTTGCTTGGACTTGATTAGAACTATCTACTGATGGCGTTTCTTGCGGTTGATTCATAGCAAAGTAATAAATTAGGCAATTTTATTGAGCGATTTTAATTCCATGTTTAATGGCATGGGTGACAAACAATTCCAAATCCTCATCAGGAATAGACTCACGTATCCGTTCCTTAACTATTTCCCCTTGATTTTGAGATTCAACAATAGCAAACACAGAAGGACCAGAACCCGACATCATTGTCCCTAAAACCCCAGGTTGACTGGCGAATAATTCCCGTAGTTGCCATACTTGAGGATAAGCTGGTAAAACAACCTTCTCTAAATCATTATGTAGTTTTCGGGCAATGCTTTCTGTATTCTTATTCAAGATAGCTTTCACCATATCTTCTGAATGAAAAGCACTAGCACGAGCCGCTAAACCTTCCGAATCTTGAATATAATCAATCCCAAATTGTTGCCGATAGGTTTTATATGCCCAAGGTGTAGAAACTTCCAAACTGCGATATTTAGCCAAAACTATATGTAAATTATCCAAACTTTGCAAAGGAGAAAGTTGTTCACCTCTACCAGTAGCAATTGCCGTTCCCCCACCAATACAAAATGGCACATCTGAACCCAGACCAGCACCCAATTCTTCTAATTCTGATTGAGTTAATCCCAAATTCCAAAGTAAATCCATTCCCACTAACACCGCTGCGGCATTACTAGAACCTCCCGCTAAACCAGCAGCAACAGGAATATGCTTTTTGATAGTAATATCCACACCACCAAAATTACTAAAAGCTTTGGGAAATTCCTTAGCCATTAATGCCGCCGCTTGATAAACTAAATTAGTTTTATCTGTAGGTACTTGGGGATGATTGCAATAAACGCGAATATTTTCAGTGCTGGACGAATGAATATCAATTTGGTCGGATAAATCTATACTTTGGAGTATCATTGCTAATTCATGATACCCATCAGGACGACTCCCGATAATTTCCAAATACAAATTGATTTTGGCAGGTGCAATTAAACTGTAAGAACGCATAACGGTTATTTAGTAGCAAGAGGCAAGAGGCAAGAGGTAAAAGGCAATAGTCAAGAGAACTATTCCCGATTTCCTATAATATTTACAAGTGATACCCATTGGGCAACACCAAGGTCTTCAGCGCGAACTTGAGGATTTATTCCCAATTGTTCCAGTAATTGAGTCAAGCTGTCTCGTTCAATTACCGATTGTAAATTATTTCTTAACATTTTTCGCTTTGACCCAAATCCCAATTTCACCAGAGTTTCTAACTTTTTGGGGTCATGAGCCGGAATTGCGATTTGTTTAGGACTCAACCGCACCACAGCCGAATCTACCTTGGGTGGAGGCACAAATGCCGCCGCCGGAACAGTACAAATTAACTCACAATCCGCCAAATATTGCACCCGCACCGACAACGCCCCAAAAGTTCTCGAACCGGGTTTAGCATATAATCTTTCGGCTACTTCTTTCTGTACTAACAAAACAATCGTATCAAAAGGCTCTGGATTAGGATGAGAAATCGTCCCCAGTAACTTTTCAATAATTGGTCCAGTAATATTATAAGGAATATTAGCAACAACTTTATTCTGCTTCTGAAAATTAGTAAATGTTGTTAATTGCGATGGTAAATCAAGAGTTAAAAAATCTCCCTGTAGCAAGAGAAAATTTTCTTTTTCCCCCAATTGTTTAGCCAGTAACTTACACAAATCTCGGTCAATTTCTACGGCTAATAGAGATTTCACCAGCGGTAATAACCGACGAGTGAGAATTCCTGTACCCGGACCAATTTCTAAAACTTTATCAGTTTCGTGACAATTAGCCGCTTGGACAATTGCGTTCAGAGCTTTATCACTTTTTAACCAATGTTGAGCAAACTGTTTACGGGGTTGAATCATTTTATTGCTATTAAAAATTAGACTTATTATCAGGATTATTTTATTGGACAATAACAATCTTTATTATACTTAATGATGTAAGTCCATTCTTAATAATACCACAAATCACTTACATATCACACTTCAAAATGTAACTTGAAACTTCTTGATTGACTACTTCAGCCTCTACAAAATTTTCTAAAATTGTCTTAACTTCATCTTCCAAACTGCGGTTATGGCTTTGAGCTAAACCCTGTAATTTTTCTAATACAACAGGATTAATATTTCCTATTACAACTTGTGTTGACATTACCTCGCTATTACTACAGAAAAAGACGTTAACGCTGGGATATCCATTTTAAACTAATTGTAACAGCTTGCCACCTTTCCAGCTAAAGCTTTCATGTGTTTTCCTAACTGAGTACCACTAGCCCAAAAGTGAGAAGGTAAATGACCTATTGGTGCAGATAACTTAAAAGATAATTGTTGTCGGGGGGAAGTAGCATAGGGCAAATACCAACCTACCGTACTACAAAATTGGGCATAGTCGGTATCACAGCTATAATAAATTTGGGTTTGAATACTAAAACCAAAATGTCCTTGACTATATTTTGTCCACAATTGATCGATTATTTGTAAATCCTGACAAGGCAAACTTTCCAAATCACTATTAGATAAATAAGTAACTCTCCATTTAGATAAAGCTTGACACATTAACGCCCAAGTTTCTTTATCTGCTTTTTCCCACTGTTTCCATGCTAGGAAATCACGTAACTGCTGGTAATTAACACCAGTATCAGAACGGAGAGTAGTAGGTTGCTGTTTCTTCCCTGTTTGTGTTTTTATTTCTATTGCTGCTAGGACTTCTTGTGCAGATTTGTAACGTTGAGCCAAAGCATTATGAATGAGTTTATCAATAATTCCACCCAGATGTGGTGTAACCTGATTTTCTGGAAGTAAATAATCTCGCCAAACCCAGCGATCGCTTGTATCATCATATAAATCAAAAGGAGAAATCCCCGTCAACAACTGAATACAACTCACACCCAAACTATAAAGATCACTAGCTGGTAACACCTTACCCCGCATTTGTTCAGGAGCCATATATTCAGGACTACCAATAGTTGTTCCTGTTTTCATCACCCCAGTGGCAGAAATAAACTTAGCCACACCAAAATCAATCAACACCAAATCTCCCCCAGAAGATTTTCGCATGATATTTTCCGGTTTAATATCTCTATGAATCACATGATGACTATGCACAAATTCCAACACAGGTAATAAATCTTGCAGTAATTTCTGGATTTTCCCCTGATTAAAAACCCCTGCTTGTAGTAATTCCTGGGACAAAGTCTGTCCTGAGATAAACTCCTGTATTAAATATAACCTATTTTCCTGCTCAAAATATGCCAACAACTGAGGAATTTGGGGATGATGCAACTCATCTAAATGCACTGCTTCTTGCCGAAACAATTCCACCGCTTTTTTAAAATCGGCTGGATTTTCCTCGGGAAAACAGAGTTGTTTAATTACACATTGCGGTTGGGAAGGAATATGTTCATCCACCCCTAAGATTGTTCTCCCAAAACCACCCTTACCTAAAGCATAAAGGGGACGATAGCGCTCTTTAAGTAAAATCAACTTACCACATTTAATACAAAAACACGCATCATCAGGATTTTGCGGGTACAAACAATTAGTACAAAAACTCATCACATAGTAGTTATTTTTCAGAACTACTTGTATATTAAGTCTTCATTTGACTTACGCCGATTTATTTTTCCTCAGCATTATAAGTATAAAATTGATTTAATGCCCCCACCGTTTCAAATTTGTACCCTGGTATCCAAGCATCCAGTTTGATTTGAGTCCGGTAAATACTAAATATCATATAGTCTTGTCGGTTAGTAGTAGTAGTAATCAGTTCCTTAATATGTGGCGTAGCGGAATTAAGCAACTGTTCACAATTAACTTTAATTAACTTTTCCAAAAAGCTTGGTGTTTTTTTACATACATCAGTTTCCAAGTATGTTGTCAGCTTTTGGACTGCATACTTTTCATACTCCTCCTGATTAGGGTTAGTTTTCGCCATAATTGCCCCTAGAACAGTAACGCCCACTGCTCCTACGCATATAATCATAGTTAAAGGTTTCATTTCTAGCTCGACCTAGTATAGTGGTTAATCTTTTAAAGACTACCAAGAAAATTATCTAATTTCTGGCAAAAAACTTGATCATTTTTCTCAGGTCGTGCTAGACTTACAGAAGTAAATTGAATGGCGAGCGTAGCCAAGTGGTTAAGGCAGTGGTTTGTGGTACCACCACGCGCGGGTTCGAATCCCGTCGTTCGCCCTTTTTTGTTCAGTATTAATAATTGTTGAGACAGTTACACCTACTGTTGAAAATTATATCAAATATTTGAAAGAAAAATCAAGAAAGTGTTCATTCCGCACTTCGTGCCGCTGCGCTAACATCGCCCAACAACACTGATTAAGCTGCGCTTAATTTTGCTCGTTGGGCAATTCGTCACTCGCGCGTATTGTATTCATCTCATCACCTCCCTATCGGGTAGGTGAGAGGCTTCTACTGTTTAAGCTAAAAGTTATATTTAATCATGAAGTGCGATCGCCAATTGCAATTATGGTTCAACATGACAATAATATAGAAAGTAACGATAGTATTAATAATTGGGAATTAATTCAGAATAATTATATATATAGCAATTTATCGCCACAGCAAGAACTACAAATTAAGCACCTCCTTCTAGAAGAATTACCAAATAAGTAGTGAGACAGAATTAATTACACAATGTCATTGCATAAGCGTAGCGTGGCGTTGGCCATATGGAACGAAGTGAAATGAAGCAATTCCAAGGGTTGTGATTGCTTCCCTTCGCTCGCAATGACTGTAAATATTTTTGTCCAATTACTTATTACAAAAGAAGGGAACAGGGAACTCTTAACTGGGAACAGGGAGCAAATAAGAAACACTCATTTGCACAGTTTAAAGCTCAGTCAAAAAAAGGATGTTTTTAAAAGATGCGTAGCACGAAAAAAACAGTGTCATTATTTCAATCTCATGTTTTTAAACATGAGTTTTTCCTGTTCCCTGTTGCCCGTTCCCTGTTCCCTCTGAATGATGGGGATGTAGAAACCCCATCTTCAACGAAGTAAGATGGGGTAGTTCATATATGGCAAAATAGATCGTAATAACACAACCAATTTTCATGTAAAGAACTCAAATAGTAGGAAATACTAAATGCAAATATTGCAAAAAGTACAGGAGCTACCGTAGTAAATTCTAACTTGCCTTTTTTTAATATTTCTAAGCAAGAGATAATGATAACTACAGGCCATAAAATAGTAGTAATAATGACCATGACAAAAGATAGAAATTTATCCGCTGGAGAAGATGTAGGGTTACGGAGAGAAAAGGTTAACCAATTGATAAGAAAATAGCCAGTCATTAAGACATAGCTAATAACTAAAGCTGACTGGATTTGATTCACTACACCTACTCCTTCAATGATTTAATTTCTTAAAAAAATAGCTATTTCAGATACATTTTAAGTGAATGCTAAAAATAAATTAACAAGCAATCATACTTGATTCAAATCTGAATTTTGAAGCATGGTAGCTACAGCATAATTCAGGAGTCACCGAGTCAGGAGTAAAACTGGCTTGCTGTCTGGCTTTGAATTTAGATCCTGTACCTCATTAATCTGTGATATGCTGTATACTTATTGATATTAATTAGCTAGTTCCACACTGATATAGCATAGATATGAGAAAAGTGCCAAATAGAATGCAGCATTTAATACTCTCAAATATGAACTCCCTTAAAATAATTTGAAGTTGGCGTAGTATGTTGGGATTCAGGAGAAAGAAGCAAGAAGCAAGAATCATGTATACCTGAGAAGATAATAACTTGCGTTTTTACATCCATATATTACCTTGAAGCAAAAGCTCAATTTATTCCCTTGTGGAGTATAGTTCATGTTGATTTAATATCAGGACTTACGCAAAATATTCCTCAAACCCTCATTTCTGTTCTCTGTGCCTGGAGTGGTATGTCTATAGCTCCTGCGTCGCTACGCAAGCTATCAACACCTACGCTATCAGGAGGTAGGGGCGCAGGGACTGCGTCCATTCAGGAGTATGGCTAATGCCACGCTACGCTATCAGCAAACCATCACTAAAATTAATAACATTGACAGGTTTACAATCACTTTTTTGTCAATTTGTCAATAGGAAATTTTGGCGATCGCTCAAATTAGATCATTTCTTTAAAGATGTGAAAAAAAGAAAATAATTGAAATATATGGCAGCAGCATATTCACCGCCTTCATAATCTCAAAAAATGATTTGTGGAAATTTTTGCTCAATCAGCATAGTTATTGGATCATCTTTTTTGTGGAGTTCTCTAAGCAAAAACTCAATTTATTCCCTTGCGGAGTATAGAACTGCAAAAAGTGCTTAATTTTTGATGGTGTCAACATTGAATATTCCCAAAACCATTGATTTATATATTGGGAATTTGCAGATGGTAATTTCCAGAAGTCCGATAACTATAACCGATAGCAGCATCTTTTTGAATGTGTTGTTTAATACTATCAAAATCTATAAATTCATCAGCCACATCAATCAGATGATTTCTAGACCGCGCTTCACTGTCGCTAGTAGTTGTTTGCAAACCAATTACTTCTACTCTAGCGCCTACATTACTAACTGCATGAACAGCATAGGCCAAATCTCCATCTCCACTAACTAAGACAGCGGTATCATAATAAGGTGCTAAAGTAATCATATCAACGGCAATTTCGACATTCAGATTTGGTTTTTTGTAATTATCTACAACTACACTCATATCTTTAGTAACTACACGATAGCCGTTACGACGCATCCACAAGAGAAATCCCTGTTGTTTTTCATTGCCACTGTCCATTCCTGTGTAAAAGAAAGCACGTAGTAATCGAGAAGTTTTCGTTAAACGACAAAGCAATTTAACATAATCAATTTCAATTCCCAGTTGTAATGCGGCATGAAATAGATTTAATCCATCAATAAAAATTGCTACCCGACCACGATTGTCATCCTCATTAAAGCCAGTATTATTAGCTGGATTAGGTTCTTTAGGCTTAATATTGCCCTTGGTTGCGGAACCTTGCCAATGAGGTTTTTCTTTAAGTTCTTTATATTCGTTTGTTTTCTTGCTAAAATTTTCAAACTGCATTGATACCTCTAAATATTAAAGTGGGGATGTTGTTGTAGGTAAATTGATAATAGCTAAATTTTAACTAATTTCTTGATACTGCCTTGGTTGAATTAATACCTATAAGCTAGATTTTAGCCAATTTCTTCTAGGTGAATATGATATTTGTCCGTCTACCTGCATATACTTTACACAATATGCACACCTTTAGGCGAAATTCACTATTTATATCCAGAAATTGTCATTGAGTTTTGTTGGTAAAATCTACTCTGTGCGCCTAAAAGCAAGGATTGTTAAATCAAACTTAATTGTTATTGGTAAATGGAGAGAGAGGGATTCGAACCCTCGTATACATTTCTGCATAACAGACTTTCCAGGTCTGCGCCTTCAACCACTCGGCCATCTCTCCAGTTGTCTCGCTTTGCAATCCTACAACAGAATTAAAAAAAAGGCAACCTTTTCAGAAAAAAGATTTTTTATGGCTAGTAGTTCGTCAAATTTATTTTGACGGGTAATGAAAACTTCTGTTCTTCCCTCCCCTACATCCCC
>NZ_JADEWA010000248.1:0-8098 GCF_015207865.1 Dolichospermum sp. LEGE 00246 | reverse complement strand
GCTTTGTTATATTGTGATTCTAATTGTGGATTTTTATCCTCTTCTATTTTTAAAGATTCATATCCTAAAACTAAAGAACTATCCAATAAAGCTTCTTTAAGTTCTGGGTTTTTGATTTTATCTTGTAAAACTAAACCTGCAATATTTAAAAATTGGTTAGCTTCGTTATTTTTACCTTTTTGTTGTAGTTTAGAAGCAACTGCTGATAATTCTGTAATTTTAGCAATGTTTTGTTTAATGCGAGCAATATCTTTTTGAGATTTTTCTGTTTGTTCTTTAGCAGTATTAAGTTCTTTTTGTTTTGTCAGAAGTTGATTGTTTATTTCTGCTTGCTTTTTTTGGAACCTTGAAACAGCATATTTGATTTGTTGAGACTTTGACTGTAATTCTCCTTGTAATTTTTTAGTATCATTATCTAACTTATTTTTTTGTGTTTCTAAACTCTTTTTATCATCTTGAACTTTAATTAAATCCTTTTTAGCTATTTCAGCTTTTTGTTCGGCTTTTTTCGCTTCTTCCTTCTGTTTTTCCATTTGTTTATTCACAGTTGCTAATTGCGAATTTTTTGATTTAATTTCTTTAGTAGCTTGTTCCGATTTATTTGTGGCTTCTGTAGCTATTTGTTGAGCGTTTTTAGCTTTTTTTTGTTCAATTATAGCTTTATTACCCGCTATAAATGCAGCTATTCCTAATAAACCTGTAATACCTAAAGTAATAAATAAAATAATTACGCCAAAACTCATTTTTTTCCTAGCAGTTTCTAATTGCTTTTCTGCTTTCTGTTTAGCTTCTTCCTCAATAATTCTCGCCCTTTCTGCTGCTTCTTTCTCCTTTCTTTCCCTTTCTAACTCAGCTTCCTTTTCCCGTTCATTGATTTCCTCCTCAATTTCCTGTTGACGAGAAGCTGCTAAAAATTGTTTATCCTGAAAACTTACATTCTTAGATTCTGCCCATGCTTCTGCTGTTTTTAAAGCATTTCCTCGTAATAACCAAGAATTTTCCTGACAACCTGAATTATACCACGCCCTAAATGCCTCAGAATAGGGCCGTAAAGCAGTTAATTGATTATCAATCCACTGTTGATTAAAAACCTCTCGATAAATGGGATTGTAAATCTGTAAGTGATTATTTCTTTTCACCACTAAACCCGATAACTGTAACTTTCCTTCCTCTCCAGTATTCTGACTAATTACTTCTCCCAGTTGATAAATCTTTTGATAAATATCTAATAATTCACCTGCCATTTGTTCATCAATTAAAATCCGTCTTTCAATGGTGCGTAAATGTTCCGGTTCATCTTTTGCTTGCCAATTTTCAATAATATTAGTTCTAATTAAATTCTCTAACCATTCTGTATACTCCCCACTTTCCAAGGGGGGTTGTGGGGGGTCAGTTAAAACTAAATTACAGCCTTTTTGAGTTAAAAAAGGTTGTCCTCCAGTCCAATTTAAAATTAATTCTAATAACTTTTCCGGTTGATTGGTTTTAACACTTAATCCCTTTGCTAATGCTTGAGATTCTGCAAAAGTAAAACCTGTTAATTCTACGCCATAACCAATATTAAAAGGAGTCCGCGTTTTATCTTGAATTAAATCACTGGGAGTAGCTACACCTAATAACACAAAACTCAGACGATTATATTCAATATTATCAACTCGACGATTATAAAAAGAGCGAATCAAAGCGAAAAAATCATCAACATTAAACTGTAAACTAATGATACTATCAATTTCATCTATAAAAATAACGATATTTGATTCAACATATTTTAAAAGAATATCTCGGAGAAAATTACCAAAGAAATTCACCGCAGACAAAGATTCTTGATCATATTTATCCCACCAAGTATCTATATCACATTTTTCATTTAATTCAAAGGTATTA
Organism: Dolichospermum sp. LEGE 00246; assembly: GCF_015207865.1. NCBI lineage: Bacteria > Bacillati > Cyanobacteriota > Cyanophyceae > Nostocales > Aphanizomenonaceae > Dolichospermum > Dolichospermum sp. LEGE 00246. Next base: position 6,214 of record NZ_JADEWA010000248.1, on the reverse strand, counting down.
ATTAATTCATTAATAATTCCTGCATACCATTGTAAAGGGGTAATATTAGCTGAACCAATATCAGTTAAATCAATAGCAGCACAAGCAAATCCATCTACTTCTTTAAGTCGTTTCATTGTTTGAACTCTTAAAGAAGATTTACCCATTTGTCGGGAGTTTAAAACATAACAAAATTCTCCCTTTTTTATAGCCTGATATAGTTCATTATCGGCTTTTCTGGTAACATAAGTAGGAGCAGAAGCTGGGAGCGAACCACCTACTTGATATTCATAATTCACTGAGTCTATATTTTCCATTTTTATGTCCTTGCAAAATACCAAAATTAAAGATTTTGTAAGTGTTCATTAAAATTATCAACAGTTAATTCAATTTCTTTTAAAATTTCTCTTAACAGTGGTCTTGCTAAATCTCTCCCTTGATGATTAGGTACAGTTGTTGTTCTTCCATCAGAATGACGATAAAAGACATGACTTCCTTTTTGTCTAACTACGGAAAAACCCAACTTTATTAAAAGTTGATTCAGCGTTTTATAGTTAACAATAGGTAAGCGACTCATGAAGCCACCTCAATTTGTTGAATACCGATAAATTGAGGTAATTGACTTAAATCTTCTTGAGATTCTTCCAAACATAATTCTAAGACTTCTTTTAAATTCTGTTGTAATTCGTCTAAAGTCGCTCCTTGAGTATGAACTCCTCGAATAGCGGGAATAATTCCTACATATAATTTGGTATCGGCATCATATTCAATATAAGCGGTGAAAATTTTAGTCATAATCTTAAATTAGGGGGGGTTAAGATCCCCGACTTCTTCCTTGATGATGTCAATCAATTATAAACCAATGTCAGAAGTCAGGGATCTACTTTGTTATATTTTAAATGACATCAATTAATCTTGCAAGCGATCGCCAAAATAAAGCCGATATAAATTACATAGTGGAATTACCTTATTACCTTTTGATTCTGCCAATCCCATGCTTTTTAATTTAAAAGCATAAATCGGTTCTAAGGTAACGGCATCATCACTATTAACCAATTTTAACATAGCTGATTTTAGTTCTTGATTTTCTTCCAAAATCAAAAGATGACGATACAAATGATCTTCATATAATCCTTCTTCAGTGGGGGCAATTTCTAAAAATTGCTTTAAAGTTAAGTCGTTATTAGCAATATGATATAATGCTGTTCTCACCAAATAAGGATGACCGTCAATCATCCCCATTAATTGATTAATTTCTGTATTTGACCATTGCAATCCATGTCGTTTAACTAAATCCTGAACCTGTGCTAAACTAAACTTATTTAAATCAATTGGTAAACCCACATTAAAAGGAGATTTATTCACATCCAAAGAAATATAAACTTCCTGAGAATGGGAAAGAACTAATCTCAGTTTTTGCCAAGTTTCATTATTTTTGCCTTTTTCATGCCATGAACGTAACATAGTGAAAAATTCATCAGCAATTTCACTATATTGAAAGATTCTATCTACCTCATCTAATCCTAGAATCACAGGCTGTTTCAATTCTTTTAAAAGATAGGATTGGAAATAATTTGTACAATTAGTTTGACTGCTATAACGTTGAGGTTTCCAATATTGATCTATTTTTTCTTCAATCCCTAATTCTAAACTGACATTTGCACAAAAAGACTCTAAAAAACTATCGAGATTTTTAAATAATTCTCGACTCCATAAATTAATAAATCCTGTTTGATAACCTTGCTTTTCTCCTTGATCTAAAATCCTACTCATTAATGAAGTTTTCCCCATTTGTCGAGGTGCTTTAATCCTAATTAATGCCCCAGGTTTCACAATAGCAGTGTAACAGGTAGCTTCAATGGGAGGACGTTCAACATAGAAAGGAGAATTTAGGGGGACTTGGCCATCTAAATTTTCAAAAGGAATATTAATATCTCTTGGTTGAATAGGTTTAGATTTCGACTCAGGTACACCCTGAATAATAGCTTTTTTAGTCGTTGCATCTTTTGTCCTCAAAATCGGAGTTAAATGCTCTAGAATATGTTCCATTTCAATCGCATTACATCCTAAATCAAAAGCACTTTTAATTGATTGTCCTGCAAATAAAGTATCGTAGAAACCAATAGCAAATTGTTTAGCGGCTTGATCACCAATTTTTTGATTCATTCCGACGACATAATTAACATAAGGATAAATACCTTCTGCTTGTACATCTGAATAACAAGCATTGAGAAAAACACAATCAATAAAAAAGATTTCTTGTAATGCTTTAAACAATTTGGCTAAAGGAGCAACTTTGACTAAAAAGGCTTCTCCATTATCTGTCATTAAAGCTAAACCCTGTTCTCCTCCACCATGTCCTGAGAAATGCACAATATCTGGCTTATGACCTAATAGGGTACGACGAAGTTCTTGAGGACGGACTGCCTCTTCTACAATAATTGTAAATTGTTCACGGTTGAGCGATCGCTCCCAAGCACTTTTGATTTCCCTCACTTCTTCGCTTACACGTAACGGTTTTGTGTTAGTAGGGTTAGCGGTTAAAATAAGAATTCTTTTCATCACCATCGTTTTGTGAAGATATTACCAATACTGTGTATATGAAGTATTGTATCCTTTATAGTTACCAAAACCGTAACGGTGATCCAATCTCAGGTTACTGAGGACTTTTCTGGTAGATACTCTCAACAACAAGATCCCCGACTTCTTTGAGAAGTCGGGGATCTGAGTGCTTCTTGTTATACATATAAGCCTTTCGTCTCATTCCCAGTCTCTGACTGGGAATGAATTCTAGAAGGCTCTGCCTTCAATGATACTAGAGGCAGAGCCTCATCAACTGCATTCCTAGTCAGAGACTAGGAACGAGATGTGGTAGGAATTTGAGCTTAAATTGACACATATCAGCTTTTGCTAAACCCCTACACATCTGGGTTCTTTGTCATTTGGCAAAAGTTTAAATCTCACCCGTGTTTAGTATACTCTCAACAACAAGATCCCCGACTTCTTTGAGAAGTCCGGGATCTGAGTGGCTCTTGTTATACATATAAGCCTTTAGACACTGGGATAAAAGATACTTATTCCAAAAACTGTAAATATTGTTATGATTTCAGAAATTAGTAACTGATGTATCTCATCAGTGAAAACATTCTTTCAGGAGGAAATTCCTTTGTCTCGACGCTATTTATTTACTTCCGAGTCAGTTACAGAAGGTCATCCCGATAAAATTTGTGATCAAATTTCGGATACCATTATTGACGCGCTATTAGCAGAAGACCCTAATAGCCGTGTGGCAGCAGAAGTTGTAGTTAATACTGGTTTGGTGCTAATTACTGGAGAAATTACCACTAAAGCTCATGTTAATTACGTCAATCTTGCCCGTAAAAAAATTGCGGAAATCGGCTATACTGACGCTGATAATGGCTTTTCTGCGGATAGTGCCAGTGTTCTAATTGCCTTGGATGAACAATCAGCGGATATTGCTCAAGGTGTGAATATTGCTAAAGAAGCCAGAACTGAGGATAGTGAAGAGCTATTCGATAAAATTGGTGCTGGTGATCAAGGTATCATGTTTGGTTTCGCTTGTAACGAAACACCGGAACTTATGCCCTTACCTATCAGTTTAGCGCACCGCATTGCGCGAAGATTGGCAGGAGTTCGTAAGGCTGGTATTCTTCCTTATTTGCGTCCTGACGGTAAAACCCAAGTTACTGTGGTTTATGAAGATGGCAAACCTGTGGGTATTGACACCATCTTAATTTCCACCCAACATACAGCTACCATTGGGGATATTAGCGATGATGCTGGGGTACAGGCTAAGATTAAGGCTGACCTGTGGGCAGAAGTAGTAGAACCTATATTTGGTGATATTACTGTTAAACCCAGTCAGGAAACAAAGTTTCTGGTCAACCCCACCGGTAAGTTTGTGATTGGTGGACCACAAGGAGATTCCGGTTTAACAGGTCGGAAAATTATTGTTGATACCTACGGTGGTTATTCTCGACATGGTGGCGGGGCTTTTTCTGGAAAAGACCCCACTAAGGTAGACCGCTCTGCGGCTTATGCGGCTCGTTATGCAGCGAAAAATATTGTTGCGGCTGGGTTAGCAGAAAAATGTGAAGTGCAGCTAAGTTACGCCATTGGTGTAGCGCGTCCTGTGAGTATCTTTGTTGATACTTTTGGTACAGGTAAGGTTGATGATGAAATTCTGTTGAACTTGGTCAAGGATAACTTTGAACTCCGGCCAGCGGGAATTATCCATGTGTTCAATTTACGCAACTTACCAAGTGAAAGAGGCGGACGTTTTTATCAGGACGTTGCAGCTTACGGTCATTTGGGAAGAACGGATTTGGATTTACCCTGGGAACACACTGATAAGGTAGACGTTTTAAAGAAAGCGGCGTTTGCTTAATCAGTTAGTTTAATACCCAGACTTAATTTGAGGTTATAGACGGTTTAATTATCTATAGCCTCTTTTTTTGGAGTTTTACAAGTTAATTTACTTAATCCCAGTCAGGAAAGTTAGCTCCATCTTCGCCACCAATACCGATTCCTGTGTTATATATACCAGCATCAGTAATGTTAAGATTGTCCATTGATGCTTGATAGACGTTGGAATCATTGACTGTGGCGCGGGTAAGATTTGCGCCGTTTAAGTTAGCTTTTTTCAAATTGACGTTGGTAACAAAGGCTGATGTTAAATTAGCACCTGCTAAGTTTGCCCCAGTTAAGTCAGCACCTTCTAAGTTAGCATTTGTTAGGTTAGCGCCCTGAAGATTTGCGCCTCGTAAGTCTGCACCAATTAAATGAGTACCACTGAGGTTGAGTCCTGATAGGTTACATTGGACACATTCTCTAGTTGACAAAAGTTTCTGTAAATCTTTTTGGCTGCCAGCTTGAACTGAATTAGCTAGAAACAGGGGAGTTATCAAGGCCATAACGGCTAATAGTTGAAGTTTCATAAAATTTCCCCCTCTCACAATATAGTTATGTCCGTTCTTTGCCTCACGAATTCATTATCTCACTAATTAGCTAAAAAATGTTGATTTAAACTACAAGCTTGATATTTCTTTTTATAAATCAGTAATTGGGAATAGACCATTGGTAAACTGCGTCAATTCCTAAGTCCTAGTTTTTTATAGTGGTTTTTGTTAAGATTGATGAAATTTTCCTGGTGAAATACCACTATGGCTTTATACGCAGAATTGCATCGGCATTTAGGTGGTTCAGTTGTACCTCGTGTACTATGGCGGTATTTCCAGCGTCATAATGCTGAGTTGATTTCTCGCTTTGGTGAATATGCAGAGTTTGAAGATTTTTATACTCGTCCTCGTAATACTTTGGATGAATATCTAGAATTGCATACTCTTGTGGAAAGTGTGCAAACGGTGGAAACTTTACCTTACTTTATTTACCGTTTATTACGTGGTGCTTATATTTTTGAGAATTTGGCTTATTTGGAGTTACGCTATACTCCCTATTTGCGAACTCCTGAACATTTGAGTCAAGGTGAAAGAATTGATAAAATGGCGGAAATTGTGGATATTGTGGGTAAATCTAGTTATGTACCCGACTATCCGATTGTTACTAGTCAAATTCTTTGTATGCACTCCCGTTTATCTTTTGAGGTGAATAAGGCAATTATTGATTTGGCAGCGCAAAATAGAAAGTATGTTTGTGCGATAGATGTGGCTGGTGGCGATCGCTATTATGATGAACGCATGGAAGAATGGATTAGTTTATATAATTATGCCCATTCACTGGGTATTAACACCACAGGGCATCTTTATGAAACTAAGGATGGTTGTTATCCAGAATTGTTACCCTATTTAATGCGAATTGGTCACGGAATCCAAGTTCCGCTTTTGTATCCTGAACTACTGCCAGAAATTGCCAGAAGAGGACAATGTTTAGAGGTTTGTCCGACAACTTATTTAAAAACAGGGACTTTACAGGATATTCGGCAACTCAAGTTGGTTTTTGACCGATGTTTTGAAGCTGGGGTGGATATCGCTATTTGTACGGATAATGCGGGTTTACATAATGTGCGTCTTCCGTTTGAATATGAAAATCTTTTGACTTACGACATTATCAATTTTCAACAGTTACAAGCTTGTCAAGAGGCAGCTTTCCGTCATGCTTTCGCTTGGCCTCATAGTCAACGTCCAGCATCTTTGTTAACTGGGTTGTTGAGGTAGGTGACAGGGGAGTTGGGGGAGTTGGGGGAGTGGAGGAGGTT
>NZ_JADEWA010000247.1:0-8116 GCF_015207865.1 Dolichospermum sp. LEGE 00246 | reverse complement strand
TCATTATTTAAATCATATATAGGATTACCAGTAAATAAATAGGACTAATCACTAATTACCAATTACTAATTACCAAGGAGTATATCTCAATATGACTAATATTAACCCATCTCACACTATGAAACAACTGTTAGCTGGTTATGCTGGAATTATTTTTGGTGGATTTGGGCTACATAAATTCATTCTTGGTTATACTTTAGAAGGTTTTATTATGTTAGCAGTTTCTATAATCGGTGGTTCTTTTACCTATGGATTTACATTAATAGTTATGCAGCTTGTTGGTTTGATTGAAGCTATGATTTACTTAAATAAATCTCATGAAGAATTTGTTAATACCTATTTTGTGAATAAGCAAGGTTGGTTTTAGAAAGTTTGTCATGTCAAATTAAGTAGGTTGGCGTTGAAAATTGTCGTTATGGCAAGGCAAAAGGCAAGAGGGAACAGTGAAAAGGGTTTGGGCGATTTTACGTTTCTTTACACAGGTTGGTTTTATTGTGTTCACCTACTTAATATGCAGTTGCTCAAATATAAACAGATGCACTTGTTAGTCTTGCTAATAATGAGTACGGGATATTTTAGTATAGTATCAGACTGGGAAATTAATTATTTCTGTAAAAGCCTAATTTTGATGTTACCAGTACAATTAACTGCTGTAATTTACACAGCTAAAATTAAACTATGATGTTTGTGATTTAGATGATTTAGTCTCATGCAAAGACGCAATCACGCTTCGTGATCTCGTATAGAGTAGACGCAAAGGTAAGATTTTTAAAGGTTCAATTTGGGAATTTCATACCTCAATATGGCTACGCCACGCAGGCTATCAGCAACGCCGGATTTAGATGATTTTGGGGAGTTGGGGTTTTAAACGGAAACTTAATATTGTTCACTTGGTGAAAGTGGCAGATTTCCCTTAACCTCAAAGTAGAGACGCTGGTTATTAAGCGTTAAACTAACAAAAGCGAACCTCAAAACTAGCCATGCAACTGATCCCAAAATCTGAAATACTTAGAGAATCTGTCCCCCCCACAAAAATACTTAACTCAGAGAAAATTATTTTAGATGTTGGGGGGATGAAGTGCGCTGGATGCGTGAATGCAGTAGAAAAACAGCTTATTCAGCATTCAGGGGTTAAAAGCGTTTGTGTTAATCTCGCAACGGAAGTTGCAGTCGTAGAGGCAGAAGTTGGTACTGTAGATATAGAGGCGTTAGTTCAAGGATTAACGGCTACAGGATTTCCTAGCCAATTACGGACGGGTAAAAGTGCTGGTGATAATCTGCAATCCGCTGTGGAAGCAAGACAACGCCAGGAAATGCAGGGGACAGTTAGACAGTTAGGAATTGCTGGTCTATTACTGCTACTATCGGGAATTGGTCATTTTGGTAATATTGGATCTGTTATTTTTCCCTTTTTAAATGATATCTGGTTTCATTGTGGATTGGCGACGATCGCTATTATTATTCCTGGTAGACCAATTTTAGTGGAAGGTTGGCTAGGTTGGCGACGGGGTGCGCCGAATATGAATACTCTCATTGGTTTGGGAACGTTAACAGCCTATACTGCAAGTTTGGTAGCGTTATTGTTTCCCCAAATGGGTTGGGAATGCTTTTTTGATGAACCTGTGATGATGCTGGGTTTTATTCTTTTGGGGAGGACTTTGGAAAAACAGGCTAGAGGACGTGCTGCTAAAGCGTTTCGCCAATTGTTGGCTTTAGCCCCCCAAACAGCCCGGTTAATTATTAACCCAGAACCGGAAAAATTGATTGCTGGGGCAAATATTATGGAGATTCCGGCAGAACAGGTGCGTGTGGGCGAATGGTTGCAGGTGTTACCGGGGGATAAAATTCCTGTAGATGGTGAGGTGCGTTTTGGACAAACTACCATAGATGAATCCATGCTGACAGGGGAAGTAGTACCTGTGATGAAGCAACCGGGAGATACTGTGACTGGGGGAACTTTAAATCAATCAGGAGCGATCGCTATTCAAGCTACCCGCACCGGTGATGATACAATTTTAGCCCAAATTGTGGCTTTAGTAGAAGCCGCCCAAACTCGCAAAGCCCCAGTCCAAAAATTAGCTGATACGGTGGCTGGATATTTTACTTATGGTGTCTTAACAGCGGCTGGTTTAACCTTCGTATTTTGGTATTTGCTGGGAACTCACCTCTGGCCAGATGTTACCATGTCCGGGGCGATGGCAATGGCTCACAATATGGGACATAATCCCCAACATTTATTACCGCACACTCAATATTCTTCCCTATTAATTAGTTTAAAATTAGCGATCGCTGTGATGGTAGTTGCTTGTCCCTGTGCTTTAGGATTAGCTACCCCGACAGCGATTTTAGTAGGAACAGGAATGGGTGCAGAACGGGGACTATTAATCAAAGGTGGCGACGTTTTAGAAAAAGTCCACAAACTAGACACGGTAGTTTTTGATAAAACCGGAACTCTCACCACAGGTAAACCCACTGTCACTGATTGTCTAGTTATTGCCGAATCAACTTTACCATCATCTCTCATTCAACTAGCCGCAGCCGTAGAAAGTGGTACTTATCACCCCCTAGCTACAGCTATTCAGCAAGAAGCCAAAGCCAGAGAGTTAATCATCCCCCATGCTGTAGACTTCCATACCGAACCAGGTATGGGCGTATCCGCTGTCGTCGAGGGAAAAAAAGTTCTTTTAGGTAACTGGGAATGGTTTAATTACCACCAAATCAATATTAATGAAACAGCAGAAAAACAGAGACAAAGACTAGCCACAGAAGGAAAAACCGTAATTGGTGTAGCTGTAGATGGAACTTTAAGCGGATTAATTGCCGTTAGTGATACCCTCAGACCAGATGCGAAAACCGCAGTAGATAAACTCCGACAAATGGGTTTGCGCGTGATGATCCTTAGTGGTGATAGATTAGAAGCAGCCAAGGCGATCGCTAAACAACTAGGAATCGCCAACACCGACATCATGGCAGGTATCCCCCCAGCCCAAAAAGCCGCCACCATTCAATCTCTTCAATGTGGGAAGATCAACACATTTGTTGCTATGGTAGGAGATGGCATCAATGACGCTCCAGCCTTATCACAGGCAGATGTCGGTATCGCCCTACATTCTGGAACCGATGTCGCTATGGAAACGGCTGAAATTATCTTAATGAGAAATTCCCTGACCGATGTTGTAAAATCTATTCAGCTAAGTCGAGCCACTTTTAATACTATCCGTCAGAATTTATTTTGGGCTTTTGCCTATAATACGATAGGTATTCCCCTCGCTGCTGGAGTATTACTACCTGCCTACGGTTTCGTTCTAGGACCTGCCAGTGCAGCAGCATTAATGGCTTTTAGCTCCGTCAGTGTTGTTACTAACTCAATTTTATTAAGGAGGTTTGTTCCCTAGCAGCACAAAGTGAAAGTTAAAAGTCACTTGATTCGGGATTGAGGATTTTTCTGTCCTCAAGGACAGGTCTTGTACCAAATTCTTTTAATCTAAAATCTAAAATTCCCGGTCAACACCAACACAGTGTAAGTAGTGAGACAGAATTAATTACACAATGTCATTGCGTTAGCGTGGCGTGGCGTTAGCCATATGAAACGAAGTGAAATCAAGCAATAGCGTTCGCGGAGCGTCCCGGAGGGAACTAGCGCTGCTGCAAGCAGTTCGCAAGGGTTGTGATTGCTTCCCTTCGCTCGCAATGACTGTAAATATTTTTGTCCAATTACTTAGAACCTTTGGCAATTGAGAATGACTGATCAAAGTTTAGGTAATTATCCTATACTCAAAACGGCTTGATTGTTTGATTCTAAACGTAGGGGTTTAGTAAAACGGGCGGTTAGAAACCGCGTCTACACAGGCAAAACCCACCTGCGTGGGTTTCAATGCTTGATTTTTCCTTAGTCCGCGCAGGCGGACTTTGTTTGTGTAGCCGTGAATTCCATTCGCCAGGGCTTATTGCAAAATACAGAGATTTTTTCCTCAACAGATGGGATTGAGTACGACATTACATTAATCAACCGTTCGTGTTAAAATGAACAAATCTCTATCTGTTCAAAATGACACTTTATAAAGGCATAACCTTTATTGGTGTAACGGCGACACTCCCTATCCCATTTGCAAAAGCATTTGGGAATACTTTTCTGACAATATTAGCTGACCCATTGCAATCTGCATTTAGGAGGATTCCTTGAGCAGATTTGAATAAACCACGCTTCACTCTCTTCCCCAAGTAGATAGAGTGTTTTTGTATTGGTTCTAAGTCTAAAGCGCTGCACTTTGAGGTATAAGATTCTTCAGTTACTATAACTTTGATTCCTGCTAATTGACATTTATAAGTTAGTTGGTCAATTAATCTGGCATGGGGAATCTGTGTAAATGACTGATTATTCTTTTTACCTATATTGATATTCTGTTTCCAGTTATCATTCTTACCAATAACTAACGTACCAATATCACAAGCCTGAAGTAGATTAACAATCGTTCTACTTGTATTGTGTAGATAATTGTCAACGTAGTTGTTTCTATAAGCAGTCATTAATTGAATCCGCTTACTAGTCTTGCGTTGATCACCTAATTGAGCTTGTAACTTAGCTTTGGTTTTGTGATAGAACTGGTTTACTGATTTAAGTGGTCGTCCATTAACCAACAAAGGTTTAAAACCTGGTTGATTTGAAGTTAACGCTACTAAGTTAGTTAAACCAAGGTCTATACCCGCTACATAATTGCTAGTACACTGTTCTTGTTCTTCTTTTTCATACACAATTTCAACAACATAGCAAGTGGGACGTGGTACTAATCGTACTTCTATGACGTTATCTACCTTAGTTGGAATCTTAATATCACTCATTGATAAGTGACAGATTCCCTTCTTCAATTCAGCTTTGTAAACTGACTCATGATAGTAGATAACTACATTACGTCCCTTAGCTTTATCTTTGTAACCAGGTATTCTAGGTTCTCCTAAGAACTTAGAAGGATTCTTCTGCCATTCTTTATGAGCCTGAAAATACCCAGTCCAAGTAGATACTAGTCCTTTGATAATTTGCTTACTGACTTTAGTAGGTAAAGCACGGTAGTCTACATAATCTTTAACTAAATGATAAAGGTCAGGGAGACTATATTTCTTACCCGTGGCAAAGAAGTGCTGACGACAAATGTAATTAGCTACATTGTATAAATTTTTTGAGAGGAAAGATAGTTTATCAATCTCTTGCCAATGTTGGTGAGATTGTTTAATGATATGTCTTTCAACTAAAATCATTTCTTCTTCCTTCTTTGTGCTGAACGTTTCCTGTAAATCCTAGCCGAGAAAGAAGACATAAGGGATAACATATCTTCTGCTAACTCAGCTTCGTATGTTTTAGGTAGAGTTTCCTCTATATATTCAACTTGGACACCATGACTTTCTAAAAATAACTTAAATATTTCCAAGTTAAATCTACACAATCTATCCCGATGTTCTATTATAAGTTTTGATATCTTCTTTTCTGTCGCCAGTTTAAATACTTTGAGTAATTTAGCTCTAGTATCAGACATACCAGAACCTACTTCAGCAAAAGAATAACCAATAGTATATCCTTTATCAATACAGTAGGATAAAACTCTACCTTCTTGACGTTCTAAATCTTAGCATATCATCAGGAGATTTATAAAGGTTTTACTAGAAATGTTTAGATATTTGCTTTACGGCACGAACCCCTGCATGACTGAAGATTCAGAAGCATAATAGAATCTTGATTTAATTCCCATTCCTCAGTAGATCATAAACAACAGGAAATATCAATGAAAATAGCAATTAGTGGTGCAACAGGATTTGTAGGTAGTCGGTTGGTAGAAAGACTACACACGGAAGGTCATAGAATTTTGGTATTAACTCGCAACCCTACCTTTGCTCAAAAGGTTTTTCCCTCCCCAGCATTTCCTAATTTAGAAATTATTGCCTATACTCCTTGTGTATCTGGCACTTGGCAAAATGCTATATCTGGTTGCGACGGAGTCGTTAATTTGGCAGGAGAACCCATTGCTGAGGGGCGTTGGACACCAGAACGCAAGCGGGAAATTCTCAACACCCGCAAACTAGGAACACAAAAAATTGTCGAAGCTATAGCTAAAGCTAATCCTCGCCCCATTGTCCTAGTCAATACTTCGGCTATTGGTTACTACGGAACCAGCGAAACTGCCAGTTTTGATGAAGATAGTGCCTCTGGTAACGACTTTCTCGCTCAAGTCTGTCAAGAATGGGAACAGGAAGCTACCAAGGTAAAAGATACCAATGTGCGGTTAGTAATTTTACGCTTTGGGATTGTTTTGGGTAACGGTGGCGCTTTGGGGAAAATGATTACCCCCTTTAAACTCTTTGCTGGTGGACCCATTGGCAGTGGTCAACAGTGGTTTTCCTGGATTCATCTAGATGATATCGTCGGTTTAATTATCCAAGCTTTAACTAACCCAACAATGGAGGGAGTGTATAATGCCACTGCCCCTCAACCAGTCCGCATGAATGATCTAAGTACAACTATGGGTAACGTCATGAATCGTCCCTCTTGGTTGCCTGTGCCAGGATTCGCCATAGAAGCTATATTAGGAGACGGGGCAAAGGTAGTTTTGGAAGGACAAAAGGTTTTACCCAAACGCACTTTAGAGTCGGGTTTTGAGTATCAATATCCGAATTTGCAATCAGCACTAACGCAGATTCTCACCTAATTCTTAGTTGATAGATAAGTAGGTTGGCATTAAAAATTGTCGTTATGGGAAGGCAAGAGGCAAGAGGCAATCATGCAAGAGTGAAGAAGCTTTGGGCGATTTTACTTTTCTTTACACACTTTGGTTTTATTGTGTTCACCTACTTAGTTCAAAAATTCACAAATGCTATACAAACGTTTTGGTCGGACAGAATTACAAATGCCCGGTTTCTCCTGCGGGGGAATGCGCTATCAATATAAATGGCAGGATGTCACACCAGAGGAAATTCCTACAGATAATCAAGAGAATTTAGAAGCTGTAATTCGTCGTTCTGTAGAATTGGGAATTAATCATATTGAAACTGCACGGGGTTATGGAACATCAGAAATGCAGTTGGGAAAAATCCTGCCTCAGTTTCCCCGTGAAAAATTAATAGTCCAAACGAAAGTTTCTCCTGTTGCAGATGCTCAAGAATTTCGCAAAACGTTTGAAAAATCTTTGGCTTACCTTCAGTTAGATTATGTTGATTTATTTGGGTTACATGGGATTAATAATGCAGAAATTTGGGATTATAGTATTCGTGAAGGTGGTTGTTTAGAAGTAGCAAGACAGTTACAGTCTGAGGGTAAAATTAAATTTATTGGTTTTTCTACTCATGCTCCCATAGAGATAATTTTGCAAGCAATTAATAGTAATCAATTTGATTATGTAAATTTGCATTGGTACTATATTAATCAATGGAATTGGGCTGCTATTGAAGCTGCAAATAAATTAGATATGGGTGTATTTATTATTAGCCCTTCTAATAAAGGCGGGTTATTACATCAACCTTCAGAAAAGTTAGTTGATTTGTGTGCGCCTTTGAGTCCAATGGTGTTTAATGATTTATTTTGTTTGAGTCGTCCTCAAGTGCATACTTTGAGTATAGGTGCAGCAAAACCAACTGATTTTGATGAGCATTTAAAGACTTTGGCATTGTTAGATAATGCGGCAGAAATTTTACCACCAATTATTTCTAGATTGGAATCGGAAGCAGTCAATATTTTAGGAGAAGATTGGGTAAAAACCTGGGAAACTAATCTACCAACTTGGGAAGAAACGCCAGGAGAAGTAAATATGCGGGTGATTTTGTGGCTGTTAAATTTGACTTTGGCTTATGACATGATTGACTATGGGAAAATGCGTTACAATCTCTTAGGACAGGCTAATCATTGGTTTCCTGGTAATCGGGCTGATAAGTTAGGTGAATTAGATTTAAGAGAATGTCTTCTTAATAGTCCCCAATCTCAAAAAATTCCCCAGATGTTAGCTAAAGCCCAGGATATATTAGGAACTGCGGAGATAAAGCGTTTGTCTCAGAGTTGAAAACTGCAAAACTTTAAGTTATCGAATCACCATTATTCCTCAAATTACCCCACCCTAACCCCTGTCTCTTATACACA
>NZ_JADEWA010000246.1:0-8123 GCF_015207865.1 Dolichospermum sp. LEGE 00246 | reverse complement strand
CTTTAGGATTGTACACCCCAAAAGTCACCGCAGCACCTATAAAAACACCTAAGACCTTTAAAGAATGGTGTCAACAAAAAGCCAGTTTACCTCAAGAGACGAAACGAACGGTAGAAGCATTATTAAAAGTTGCCAAAACCCGAAATTGTAGTCAAGCTAATCAAGCGCTGACTAAATTGACTGAACTTGAGCTTTGGGTAAATCAAATCAGCAATATCAAACCTTTGTCTAATCTGACTAACTTAACTAAACTTGACCTTTCGGGAAATCAAATCAGCGATATTACACCTTTATCTAACCTAACTAAATTGACTTATCTTGGCCTTTCAGCAAATCAAATCAGCAATATCAAATCTTTGTCTAACCTGACTAACTTGACTACTCTCTACCTTTCGGAAAATCAAATCAGCAATATCAAACCTTTATCTAATCTCACTAATTTGACTTCTCTTTATCTTAATAAAAATCAAATCAGCAATATCAAACCTTTATCTAATCTCACTAATTTGACTTCTCTTTACCTTGATAAAAATCAAATCAGCAATATCAAACCCTTGTCTAACCTGACTAAATTGACTTCTCTTGGCCTTTCAGAAAATCAAATCAGCGATATCAAACCTTTGTCCAATCTGACTAACTTAAATTCTCTTGACCTTCCGGTAAATCAAATCAGCGATATCAAACCTTTGTCTAATCTGACTAATTTGACTTTGCTTGACCTTACGAAAAATCCACTTATCGTTAAACAATGTCCCCTGAAACCAGAGTCTATTTGTAAATTTTAGTCCGGTTATATTTTGGTGCGTTATGGACTTACTAACGCACCCTCAAAATACTCAATTTCCCTGAATATTACCAGACTAAAAATGTCAAATTGGACAAAAATCCTATTCTACTAAATCATGTTTGATCGCAAATCTAACAATTCAGCACGACAACATAATAAAATTACTGTAACTTCTTATCACTAAAATCATGAAACTAAGTCTAGTAGCAACCACCATTTTTACCCTGACTTTAGGATTTTACACCCCAAAAGTCACCGCAGCACCTATAAAAACACCTAAGACCTTTAAAGAATGGTGTCAACAAAAAGCCAGTTTACCTCAAGAGACGAAACGAACGGTAGAAGCATTATTAAATGTTGCTGAAACCCGAAATTGTAGTCAAGCTAATCAAACGCTGACTAATTTGACTACATTGACTTATCTTGAGCTTGGGGGAAATAAAATCAGCGATATCAAACCTTTGTCTAATCTGACTAAATTGACTTATCTTGACCTTAGGGAAAATCAAATCAGCGATATCAAACCTTTGTCTAATCTGACTAAATTGACTTATCTTGAGCTTTGGGGAAATAAAATCAGCGATATCAAACCTTTGTCTAATCTGACTAATTTGACTTCTCTTAACCTTGGGGGAAATAAAATCAGCGATATCAAACCTTTGTCTAATCTGACTAAATTGACTTTTTTTTCCCTTTGGGGAAATAAAATCAGCGATATCAAACCTTTGTCTAATCTGACTAAATTGACTGTTCTTTCCCTTGCGGAAAATAAAATCAGCGATATCAAACCTTTGTCTAATCTGACTAATTTGGCTAGCCTTTTCCTTGAGGAAAATAAAATCAGCGATATCAAACCTTTGTCTAATCTGACTAATTTGACTGATCTTGACCTTGGGGAAAATAAAATCAGCGATATCAAACCTTTGTCTAATCTGACTAAATTGACTTTTCTTGACCTTAGGGAAAATAAAATCAGCGATATCAAACCTTTGTCTAATCTGACTAAATTGACTTTTCTTGACCTTTTGGGAAATCCACTTATTTCTAAACAATGTCCCCTGAAACCAGAGTCTATTTGTAAATTTTAGTCCGGTTATATTTTGGTGCGTTATGGACTTACTAACGCGCCCTCAAAATACTCAATTTCCCTGAATATTACCAGACTAAAAATGTCAAATTGGACAAAAATCCTATTCTACTAAATCATGTTTGATCGCAAATCTAACAATTCAGCACTACAACATAATAAAATTACTGTAACTTCTTATCACTAAAATCATAAAACTAAGTCTAGTAGCAACCACCATTTTTACCCTGACTTTAGGATTGTACACCCCAAAAGTCACCGCAGCACCTATAAAAACACCTAAGACCTTTAAAGAATGGTGTCAACAAAAAGCCAGTTTACCTCAAGAGACGAAACGAACGGTAGAAGCATTATTAAATGTTGCTAAAACCCGAAATTGTAGTCAAGCTAATCAAACGCTGACTAAATTGACTTCTCTTGAGCTTTGGGGAAATAAAATCAGCGATATCAAACCTTTGTCTAATCTGACTAAATTGACTTCTCTTTCCCTTGGGGGAAATAAAATCAGCGATATCAAACCTTTGTCTAATCTGACTAAATTGACTTCTCTTTCCCTTGGGGGAAATAAAATCAGCGATATCAAACCTTTGTCTAATCTGACTAATTTGACTACTCTTTACCTTTGGGGAAATAAAATCAGCGATATCAAACCTTTGTCTAATCTGACTAATTTGACTACTCTTTACCTTAGGGAAAATAAAATCAGCGATATCAAACCTTTGTCTAATCTGACTAAATTGACTTCTCTTAACCTTTTGGGAAATCAAATCAGCGATATCAAACCTTTGTCTAATCTGACTAAATTGACTACTCTTAAACTTTGGAAAAATCAAATCAGCGATATCAAACCTTTGTCTAATCTGACTAATTTGACTGCTCTTTCCCTTGCGGAAAATCAAATCAGCGATATCAAACCTTTGTCTAATCTGACTAATTTGACTTCTCTTACCCTTAGGGTAAATCAAATCAGCGATATCAAACCTTTGTCTAATCTGACTAATTTGACTTTTCTTACCCTTTTGGGAAATCCACTTACCTCTAAACAATGTCCCCTGAAACCAGAGTATATTTGTAAATTTTAGTCCGGTTATATTTTGGTGCGCTATGGACTTACTAACGCACCCTCAAAATACTCAATTTCCCTGAATATTACCAGACTAAAAATGTCAAATTGGACAAAAATCCTATTCTACTAAATCATGTTTTATCGCAAATCTGACTAATTCGGCCCGGTTACAGGTTTCTGTTTTCCTCAATAAACTACTCACATATTTCTCCACTGTGCGCGGACTTAAATGTAAATGATTACCAATTTCTCCATTAGACAAACCATGAGTTAATAAGTCTAAAACTTCCTGTTCTCTCACAGTTAATGGTGTCAATACCTGAGATTGTTGCATCTGAGTAGGTATGGAAATATGACCGTTTTTTGCTTTTGTATAAGTGGCAAAACTGATTTCTTCCTGATAAAGAAAACGACATTCTGATTTGATGACTTGCGATCGCTCTAACAAATTACGTATAGCAGCGGCTATCTCTTCCAATTCAAATGGCTTAGACAAATACATATCACAGCCAGACTGATATCCCAAAATTCGTTCTTGAGTTTTCGTTCTTTCTGTCAACAAAATCACAGGTAATAATCGAAAGGCTGATAGTTGACGAACACGACGCACCAACTCATAACCATTCATCTGTGGCATCATAATATCTGTCACCATCAAATCAGGATGATGTTTTTCAACCATCGCCAAAGCATCTACACCATTATCAACAGTTATGACACTATACCCAGATAAATCAAGATAATCACTAATAGATAGGCGTGTACCTAAATCGTCATCTGCGACAAGAATAGTCAAGGGCATGGATAGTACACCCCTATAATCTTTTGGTTGAGCAATTTACTGTAATCACAAATATTAATAGACACAAGCAAGAATACTAATTCTATCTCTAATACTATGACAAGATTACTTACTCATGATGACATCATCAATGATTTCTAAAGAAAATATTAAATTTTCACAAATTGTTCATAAAACTTTACGTAGGGGTTGCTGAAAAAGTTGTCTATGAGGGCTAGGAGTCAGGAGTCAGAATTAGAAGAAGAGAAGAATAGTCTTGAATTTGGTCAAGTGATAGGGTTTTGGTAGTTTCAACGCTTATTCCTTACACTTGTTTCACCTTTTTTACCTTTCAAACTCTTGATATATCTCAGTTCTCGGTTTATATGGCTAACGCTACGCTATCAGCAGACCCTACGTAATCTCCAAAAGAGGGGGATGATTTTTGATCAATCACTAATCACCAGTCCCTTTGGACTACAATTAAAGAAAAAGCCAGTCTAAAGAAATTTTTGGGCGTATTTATTAAAACTTAAGAAGATTTTTGATGAGTGATAAACAGAGTGAAGGTTACAAAGTTATTTGTGATAATCGGCAAGCACGGTTTTTATATGAAATCATAGAAACCTATGAAGCGGGTATTCAATTGACAGGAACTGAAGTCAAGTCAATTCGTGCAGGTAAAGCCAATTTGCAAGATGGTTATGCCCTGCTTCGTGACGGGGAAGCATGGTTAATTAACGTACATATTTCTCCTTATACCTCCAGCGGTGCATATTTTAATCACGAACCCAGACGAACCCGCAAATTATTACTTCATAAACAAGAACTGCGTAAACTCATTGGTAGGGTACAACAGGAAGGTTTAACCCTCGTCCCCCTAAAAATGTATCTAAAACGGGGCTGGGTAAAAATAGTTATTGCCCTGGGTAAAGGTAAAAAACTCCACGACAAACGCGAAAGCCTCAAACGTCGTGATGATCAAAGAGATATGCAAAGGGCAATGAAGAGGTATTAAGAGTCAGGAGTCAGGAGTCAGGAGAAAGAAAGAAGGAGGAAGAAGAAAATTTCTCTTTTCTGCCCCCTATTCCCTCTTAACTGTCACCTGTCACCTGTCACCTGTCACCTGATTCTTCCTTGTTAAAGGTTGCCAATAACTTGCAACTAAAGCCACCATAAACCACCAGAGGGTATTAACTTCAGGACGATAGAAGACCGTATCAAATAGACCCTGAGCAAGTATACCTAGGATACTAGCGATCGCCCCAATTAACCATAAGCCCTCGATATTTTTAGTTTCTCGTAATCGTCGCAGTTGCAAAAATCCTGTATTGAAGGTGACGACTATTAACCATAAGAAACAGGTAAAACCCAAAAAGCCAGTTTCCACAATGGTTTCTAGAAATACAGAATAGGCACTCAAAGCTGTAAAGCGAGGACGTTGATAGAGAGGATATATCTTATTAAAAGAATTGTGTCCAGGTCCTATACCAATTATCGGGCGATCGCGGATCATTTGAAACACAGATTCCCAGACATTTTTGCGAAAATTATTACTACTGTCTTGGCGGTCAGCAAATATACTCACAACCCGCACCCGGAAAGGTTCGACAAATAACACCCCTATTACCAATAACCCCACCACACTTCCCAACAGAATAGGTAAAGACCAACTCCGCCAAAATGGGGGCATATTTATACTCCACCAATAAATTAGGAATACCGCCACAGTAAACAATCCCACCAACAAAGCAATCCAACCACCGCGACTAAAGGTAAGAATTAAAGTAGCAGCATTGACAAAAAGCATCGTTAATGCTAATGATTTCCTGATCCAACCTGGCCAAGCCACAATAGCCACCAAACTTAAAACCACAGCCGGCAAAAGATATCCAGCCAATAAATTGGGATTACCCAAATAACTGTAAACCCTGGTAGTCTTAGCCAAAGGTGATTCCGGGTCAACCCAAGTAGCTAAAGCCTTCGCGCCAAAAAACCATTGTCGCAACCCATAGACGCTAACAATCAGGGATATATGCAAATAAAGAGTAATTAACCAAGACCGAAACCGGGGGACTCGCAGCACCCTAGCACAGAGGGCAAACAGCAACAAATAAAGAGTTAATGTTTGTAAATCACCCAAAGCGGCTTTTTTTACCGGTGATAAAGCCGTTGATATCGCCGCAACACCCCAATACAGCAACACTAGCAGGTGAATAGGAGTAACGGAAGCCGCATTGGCTGATTTATTGTCATCCGATAAAGTCAACAGTAGCCAAAAGCCGACACAAGCCACCAACAATAAACCGATTAAAGTAGTAGAAACAAAAGGTGCAAGACCATAAATGAGGCTAAGTAAGCCAACAGCAATAATATCTCCCCACTGCATTAAAATACTACTTTGTCGCCAAGGCAGCAAAAGTCCCACCAGAAACCGATGTAGGTAACTACCAGACAAATATTCTTTCAGTGGTAAAGAAGATAAAGTCAATCTTTCCCAGACTAAATTCATGAGGAAATAGAGAATACAGGAGCTATGTAGTATAGCTTACGCCAAGTCTGGCTGTGAAAATTAATATTCCTTTCCTCAATAGTTTGCCAATACCTTGTCTATTTTTTGTAGGTCGGGTTAAGCGACAGCGCAACCCGACGCATTTGTTGGGTTATGGCTAATGCCTCCGGCGATAGCGAAGCGCTGCTGCAAGCAGTTCGCAGGGATAATTGAACGTACCTCAACCAAACCTCGTATCTTAGGGACTTCCAATTAAAAAAATACCCAAAAATTTCTTGTGGTGCGGGCATCTTGCCCGCACCACAAGGACGGGCAGGATGCCCATCCCACAAAATTGGGTAATTTATTTTGGCGTTGCTGAATCGAGGTATGAAATTTCCAAATTGAACCTTTAAAAATCTTACCTTTGCGTCTTTGCGCCTTTGCGTGAGACTAAAATTCATACCCTTAATCAGCAACGCCTTTATTTTTTGGTGTTCCCTTAGAAAACTATGTAAAGTTTTTATTTTTCTCGTTTTCTCGTTCTTATACTCTGTATGGGAATGAATTTATAGAAGGCTCTGACTTCAATAGCAGCAAGAGGCAGAGCCTCTGTGATGGCATTCCCAGTCAGAGACTGGGAACGAGGTTGTACTTATCTTTTTTTGGAATTATGCGGGGGGCGTTGTTGGGGGTGATCTCCATTCTTGGGGACACTGGGGGAATTTAATTGTTTGCGACCATTAGTAATAATTTTTAACATTTCCTGAATATCCTGTTCAATATTAGCCAGAACGTTATCAGCGTATTTATCAGCACCATCTTCAATTTCTTCAGCTTGAGAAATTGCAATTTGGCGCATTTCTTCTAATTCTTGTTGACAAGCGCGACGTTTACGGTCAATTTCTGCGAGGGTGTCTTGCATCATTGCTTCACAATCTTGCTGGACTTGCCGCCGCAGTTGGTCAGCTTCTCGCTGTGCTTGCTTGACAATATCACTTTCGGACAAAATTTGCGCTCTTTTGGCTTGGGCTACGTCTACTACCTGTTGTCCATACTCTTCCGCTTCTAGGAGAATTTCATTCTTTTGTGCCAAAATATTGAGCGCTTCCTGAAACACCGTTGGTAAGGAAAGACGGACAAAATCCAGTTGTTCAAGTAATTTATCTTCGTCTATTAAGGTACGTCCCGTAAGGGGAATCCTCAAACTAGAGAGAACTATTTCCTCTAATTGGTTGAGTTCGTGCTGAATATCTACCCCTGATGTTGGCGCTGGATTGCCAATGGAAGGGATACCATTCACGTACTCTCGTGGGGGAGGATTGTTGCCGTTGTGGTTGGATTCGAGGCTAGGGATTTTTGGTTGTAGCATTGGTATATATCTAGGGCAATGTGTGGGGGAACAAGATGATCAACAGAGCCACCAAACCTGGCAATCTCTTTTACCACACTACTACTTAAAAAACTATACTCATTTGATGTTGCCAGAAAAACTGTCTCGATCTGAGTAGACAATGTTTTATTAGTGTGAGCCATTTGTAGCTCAATCTCAAAGTCAGAAACCGCTCTTAACCCCCGTAACAAAACTTGCGCTTGTTGCATTTGGGCATATTTTACGGTCAAACCGTCAAAGCTGTCTACTCCTACATTTGGTAAATGTTTTGTAGATAGACGAATTTGTTCTAATCTTTGCTCTACTGTAAACAATGGCATTTTACTGGGATTGCGGAGGACGGCAACTATGACTCGTTCAAATAGACGACTACTGCGCTGAATAAGGTCTAAATGTCCCAAGGTGATGGGATCAAAACTACCAGGATAAATAGCAATCACAATGTTATTTTAAGTGATTATATTGACGGATTTTCAAGAGAACTTTATTAAATCTAACACAGGGGGTGGGGAGTGGGG
>NZ_JADEWA010000245.1:0-8130 GCF_015207865.1 Dolichospermum sp. LEGE 00246 | reverse complement strand
GGGTTAGGGTGGGGTAAAAAATATTTGATACATCAACCATAACTTTTAAAACACCCTCTAAGTAGCCATCATGAACTTCATACACCAGGACACATGAAAAAAACTTCTTATTCCCCTCCTCGCTTGCGGGGAGGGGTTAGGGGTGGGGTCTTATTTTCATGTCAGGTTGTTTCTCTAATTTGCGTTTATTCCAAATTGAGTAAAAACCACCTAGAACTGCTCCTACAATTACATAAGCTATGATTGTGGGAATTACTTGTTGTTGTACGTCATTCAAAATAGCGATAAACAAGGCTAATCCGACATTACGAGCAATACAGGAAATTGCTAAAATTGGTTGTGTATCATCATTATAATCTCCTAAACTGTGTCCTATTGCTAGGGAAACAATTATCATGATGGTAATCACAACCATTGGTAATCCCCAAACTTTAAAAAATAGGGGAATCCCTAAAATACCAGCCAAAACAACCAGCAGTAATAAAAGAATATCAGCAATAAAATTTAAAGGTTGGGCGATATTTTCGGCAAATTTAGGAGTAAATCTTTGCAGCAACAGACCGATACTGACAGGCAACAACTGTACCATGATCACCTGTCTAGCGACTTCTAAAATTGTCACTTTTTCTACAAGATGCTGAAATAGGCTGAAAAAAATGCCCAAGGTGACGGGAGTAACGCAGACTGCAAGTATGGCGAGGGTTAATTGAAGACTGGCTGCGTAACAGAATCTGCCTCCAGCCTTTTGCGCTCTTTTTGTGGTCAGAGGCGCACCTGGAGAAGCCGCTAACAAGGCTAATCCTGTGATTACTTCGGGGGGTAAGTTAAACAGTTTTAGCAGGACAATAACCACTAAAGGAACTAGCACGACAACGGCTAAAAGCGCGCGGAGTAGTAAAGCCGGTTTTCGCCACAGGGAGAGCATTTCTTCAAAACAGAGATTGCTGCCTATGGCTAACATTAGAGAAAAAATCGTGATTTTAACGAAAATCAGCAATAAAGGATGGTGCATGGCTTTCACTACATAACTTGCTCCCTAGAAAGATATGAAACGAAATAAAGCGATCGCCAGGATTTAAAAAGCGGTTAAAACCTCATGAGTCGCTTTCCTCTCAGCACTAAGGGACTTCCAATTAAAAAAATCCCCAAAAGTTTCTTGTGTTGCGGGCATCTTGCCCGCTAATTACCAAGGACAGGCAGGATGCCCATCCCACAAAATTGGGTAATTTATTTTTTGGTGATCCCTAAAGTGACTGAGTTTCCCACTTACCACGAGGTCTTATGATATCTCTAAACACAACCCCCTATTACTATCTCTGGTAATAAGCTTTATTGCTGTAAATATTTTTGTCCAATTACTTAATAAAGCCACCTTCAAGCCCGCAGGTTTTAATCTGTAGGTGAAAGTGGCTTTAAAAATCAGCTTATTAACAGGTTGTTATGGCGATGCACTGACAACCCATCTATTCTCTACCTGTCGGTAAACCTAACTTTTGGTTACTAGGACTAGGAGAAGATTCATGGTGAGTGATTTTCAACTTGGGTTTAGGACTACCGCCACCGCTGCTGCGTCTGTCGTCGTTGCCTTTACCTTCTTTTGACCAAGAGGAACGACCACTGCGACCACCACTGGAACTGCGTTCACGTTCGCCACTATCACCACGTTTGTTGATTCTGGGTTTGGGAGTTGGGCTTTCCTCAACGGGTAGGTCTACTCCTGATAGTAACCAAGCGGGGCGGGTTTGATCGTAGGCGATTTGTAAAGCAGCAGCAGCGATCGCATGAGCATCATATTCCTCAATCATTTCGCTGATAATTGGCAAGAAGGAAGCTAACCGTTCCCCAGTTAAAGCTTCAGCAACTTGTCCTCTTAACTTCTGAATATGTTGGGCTTCAATCTGTGCCTTGGTAGGAATAGACAGAATTTGCCAAGTTTGACGGTTATGGCGTTCAAATGCCTGTTGTTTGCGGCGTTCAAATGCCTGAACTAAGGAAATTGCCGTTCCTTCTTTTCCAGCCCGACCAGTCCGACCAATCCGGTGAACATAAGTTTCCACGCTATCGGGTAAATCAAAGTTGATCACGTGGGATAGTTGGTCAACATCCAAACCACGCGCTGCAATATCAGTAGCTACCACCCAACGTACTTGACGGTTACGGAAACGGATTAATAGGCGTTCCCGGGCTTGTTGGGACAAATCACCATGATATTCATCCACACTATGACCAGCAGATTGTAATTGACTGGTTAATTCTGCAGCTGTGCGGCGGGTGCGAACAAAGATTAAAGCTGTTTCTGGATCTTCCATTTCCAGAATTGGTTGTAAAGCTTTAGCTTTTGTCCAATGACGGGGAATCATGTAAGCCACTTGATTGATTTTATTCGGTGCGGCTTTGGGTTGTTCAACGGTGACAGTTACCGGTGAATTCAAAAATTTATTTACCAACATCCGAATTGACGGTGGCATTGTCGCTGAGAATAAGGCTGTTTGTCTTTCTTCAGGTGCTTGAGAAAGAATTCTCTCTACATCGTCAATGAAGCCCATGCTTAACATTTCATCAGCTTCATCTAAGACAAACCATCTGACTTGATCTAATTTTAAGTTACCACGATCTAGTAAGTCTATGACCCGTCCTGGTGTACCAACAACGACTTGCGCCCCACGTCTGAGTTGCATAATTTGGCGGTCAATTGATTGACCACCATAAATAGCCGCTGCTTTCAAGTAACTGTTACCAATAAATTGGGAAATAGCCGCATGAACTTGAATTGCTAACTCACGGGTTGGGGTTAAAACTATTGCTTGTACAGCTTTTAAGTTGGGATCTAGTTTTTCTAAAATTGGTAGAGAAAAAGCTGCGGTTTTACCTGTTCCTGTTTGGGATTGACCAACTACATCCCGACCATTTAATAGTTGAGGAATTGCTTGGGTTTGAATATTTGTAGGTTCAGAAAAACCCATGTTTGCTAACAGTTCAGCCCGTTCTTGGGAAATGCCTAATTCTTGAAATGATAAATTCATTAACGCTCCTAGATTTGATTGTAAATTTTGAACTTGTGAGCCGATACTTATTTGTAAATTAAGTCTTATACAACAGCAGATAGCAGATAGGAAGATAATCTATCACTATTGATAACTTGACCATAGAGGTCATACTCATCGGCACTTTGAATTGCTACTTTGACGATGGTTCCTAGCCTAGCCTCTCCTTTAACATAGACTTGACCATCAACTTCGGGAGAAAATCTGCCGGAACGACCGATTAATTCTCCACCTTCAGGATTTTCTTGCTCAATCAGGACATCAACTATTTTGCCGATTTCCTGTTGATTTTTCTGGAAGGAAATTGGCTGTTGTAATTCCATTAGTTGATTACGGCGTTCCGTCATCACTTCTGCGGGAATTTGATTGGGTAGATTGTAGGCGGGAGTTCCTTCTTCTGGTGAGAAGGTGAAGACACCAACATGATCAAATTTATGTCGTTGGGTAAACTCTAATAAATGTTGAAAATGCTCTTGAGTTTCTCCAGGAAAACCAACTATAAATGTGGTTCTGAACACTGCTGATGGTAGGGCGATTTTCAGCCGTTCCATAATCCCATCATTGATTTGCCCTTGCCAAGGACGATTCATGGCCCGGAGAATTTCTGGATGGGAATGCTGTAGAGGCAAATCCAAATATGGTAAACAGTTGGGGGTTTCTTGGATGGCAGCAATTACATCCGGTGTGAGTCCAGTGGGATAGGCGTAGTGCATCCTAATCCAAGGGATATCTACTTTGCCTAATGCCCGTAGCAATTCGGCTAATTTGGGTTTCCCGTAAATATCTAAGCCGTAATTGGTGGTGATTTGGGAAATGAGAATTATTTCTTTGACACCTTGACTTGCCAGTTGTTGGGCTTCGGCGACTATTGATTCAATGGTACGCGATCGCTGGTTTCCTCGCAAATGGGGAATAATACAAAATGCACACCGATAATCACAGCCTTCTGCCACCCGTAGGTAAGCTACCCCTTCAGTGGTTGTCCGATAACGGGGTGTGGTTTCATCGGCAATATAGGTAGGTTCGGCAGTAATTTCTTTAACTCGCTCTCCCTGTTCTACTCGCTCGATGACATCAACGATTTTGTGATAATCGCCTGTCCCTACTACCGCTACTGCTTCCGGCAATTCTTCCAATAATTGTTCTTGAAAGTGTTGCGCCATGCAGCCAGTAATGACGATTTTTTTATTGGCTTCCGCTAGTTCTACTAGGGTTCTTACTGATTCCTGTCGAGCCGCTTCAATAAAACTACAGGTATTGACAATTACGTAATCTGCTAATTCTTCGTTACTATCTACACCATAGCCTGCATTTACTAGCAGCCCTAGCATATGTTCTGTATCAATTCGATTTTTCTCGCAGCCCAGGTGAGAAATGGCAATCGTTGGCTTTTCAACCATATTTTGAATAGATCTTCCGTTTTTCCTTGTTAATTAACATTCAAGCGTTGGGTTAGGAATATACAATCACCAAAAGACAGCAGGTAAATGAAGCACGAAACTTCAATCAAAAATCAATCGGGTTTTACTCGGTGATTTCTGACTGGGCGCAGTCCCTGCGCCCCTACCTCCTGAATTCTGTTGTCTTTTCCACCCAACTACCCGCTACTAATTACCAGATTTAACCTATATAACTAGCAACTTTAACTAGTAAAAGCCAAATTACGACCTTCAGCTATCATGTTGATAGGATCATGGCATGATACTTCTACTAATTTGTTTCCCAGGGTAATCTCAAGTGTCTTTGGGTAAGTCCGACACTCATTATATTTTTAACGATTCGCTTAATGGTATTTTGCATTACCGCAGCGTGGGCGTTGTTAATTTACCCGTTGGGAAGCCGACCAAGAGGTCTGTTGTGAGAAGCCGCTACCCAACTGGGGAAATCGCATTGGCGACTACGCCTATCAAGCAGTAATGCTACTCGGACATTTGCAATTAAATGCCGGGAAGCTGCCTTGCATCTTGTGAGTGGCAAACTCCTCTTGTCATTAGATTCTATCTTAACATATCTTATGGAAGGTTGAAAGTTAATTTATATCTTCAGGAGGAGGCAATAATTTGACCATGAAAAAGGCGGGTTCATGGGCAGGGAGATGGGAAAAATTACTAAATTACCCATTCCTAATCATCCATTCCCTGTTTTCTGTTCCCTAAAGCAACTTATATTATTAGTATAAAAGGCAGAAGGCTGTAATGCCTAGAGAATCTGCATTTTTTTGTGTGATTCTTCCTGTCTAGTTATTGATGCCATTTTGTTACCCCCTCGTCTGGAGAGTGGGGATAGACAATAACTCCAGACTGTGACAAGTAAATTAAAGACGTGGACTTACATCAGTTATTTAAAACCCGAACACCAATTATTGGCGTAGTACATCTGCTCCCTCTTCCGACTTCAGCCCGTTGGGGAGGTAGTCTCAAAGCAGTGATTGACCGCGCCGAACAAGAAGCCACAGCCCTTGCCAGTGGAGGTGTAGATGGGATTATCGTTGAGAATTTTTTTGATGCCCCATTTACGAAAAATCAAGTTGACCCCGCAGTTGTGAGTGCTATGACTGTGGTTGTGCAACGCATCCAGAATTTGGTGACTGTGCCTTTGGGCTTAAATGTCTTACGTAATGATGGTAGAAGTGCGATCGCTATTGCTAGTTGTGTTAATGCCCAATTTGTCAGAATTAATGTTCTTACGGGTGTGATGGCAACGGATCAAGGTTTAATTGAAGGGGAAGCTCATCAATTATTACGATATCGTCGGGAATTAGGATCTGATGTGAAAATTTTTGCTGATGTTTTGGTCAAACACGCCCGTCCTTTGAGTTCTCCTAATCTGACGGTTGCTGTTAAAGATACTATTGAAAGAGGTTTGGCTGATGCGGTAATTTTATCTGGTTGGGCTACTGGTAGTCCTCCTGACCAAGAGGATTTGGAACTAGCTAGTGCTGCGGCGGCTGGTACTCCCGTTTTTATCGGTAGTGGTGCAAGTTGGGGCAATGTGGGTACTTTGTTACAAGCCGCAGATGGGGTGATTGTTTCTAGTTCTCTCAAACGTCATGGTCAAATTCAGCAACCCATAGATCCGATTCGCGTCAGTCAATTTGTAGAAGCTGCCCGCAGACCTCTATTGTCTAAACTATGATTCTTTTGATTTTCTTGATTAGAAATTGTCTAAACTATGATTCTTTTGATTTTCTTGATTAGAAATTGTCTAAACTATGATTCTTTTGATTTTCTTGATTAGAAATTGTCTAAACTATGATTCTTTTGATTTTCTTGATTTAGATGATTAGGAGGATCTTGAGATTCTTGTCACCAATTACCAATTACCAATTACCAATTACCAATTACCCATTACCAATTACCCATTACCCATTACCCATTACCAATATTATGATTCGTCGTCGTTCTACTCCTTGGATTCATAAATGGTCGCGTTCGGCGATCGCAACTATTGCTGGTTTTGGTATCCTAAATACAGGTTATCTCACCTATGAAAAGCTGACTGGCAGCACTCCGGTTTGTACTACCCCAGAAAATGTTAAAGGTTGTGTGGATGTCCTTTCTAGTCCTTGGGCTACGGTTTTAGGTCAACCATTACCTGTATTTGGTCTATTGGCATACATGGGGATGTTGATATTGGCTTTAGCTCCCTTAGCATTGAACGCAGGGGAAAATCACAAAAGTCAGAAACAACTAGAAAATTTAACTTGGTGGTTGCTGTTTGTGGGAGCGATCGCTATGTCAGTTTTCAGTGGATACTTAATGTATGTCCTGGCATTTCAACTCAAAGCTATTTGTCTGTACTGTATTGCCTCTGCCTTGTTTGCATTAACTATGTTAGTGTTAACCATCATGGGTAGAGACTGGGAAGACATCGGACAACTTTTATTTACGGCTGTGATTGTGGCAATGGTGACGCTAATTGGGACTTTAGGAATTTATTCTCAAGTAAATCCATCAGGTAACATTACTGAATCAAATGATGGTAAACCAACAGCAATTACCTTTACTCCTAAAGAACAACCCAATCCTCAATTTGGCTGGGAAATTACCACTAAATCTGGTGCAGCCGAAATAGCCCTAGCCCAACATCTTGTCAAATCTGGTGCTAAGGAATATGTAGCCTATTGGTGTCCCCACTGTCACGAACAAAAGCTACTTTTTGGTAAAGAGGCTTATCAAATCATTAATGATAATTCTAAGGTAGAGTGCGCTGGCGATAGTCCCAATGTTAAACCAGAATTATGTAAAGCTGCAAAAATTGAAGGTTTCCCCACTTGGATTATTAATGGTAAAAGTTATAGCGGAGTCCAGACTTTAGAGGAACTAGGAAAGATCACTGGTTACACAGGTCCGAGAAACTTTAAATATTTCCGCTAGAGATTAAGACTAAGGAATGTAAATTAAATAAACTGCAAAAGTCAAAAAGTAGGGTGTGTTAGCGACAGCGTAGCGCACCATTCCACATCAGAATTAATTGCAGGTTATTAAATTTGCGTTCCTAAATCCAAAAAATCATTAATCAAGCATCGAGAGTAGTGGGTTAGCATTGCGCTTTACCCCTACTGGATATTTATGTATGTAAATCATTCACAAAACCTCCTTTTTGTCAAGCCGCAAGGCATCCCGGATATTTATTGCGGAAAAATTGGGTTTAAAGCCCCGGTAGTATGTAAATTAGTTGTCTATTTCACTCGAATAACCCACAGTCCCCCTGATTTGGGTTTTTTTTAATTTCTCTTTTTCAACTTTCTCAACTTGCCGGGGAGCTTCCGCCGCTGTAAATAATATTATGGCTTCATCAAAATTGATCTGACTATTTTTAAAGTCACCCATTTTCTGATATGTTAAACCTAGTTGAAAGTAAGCTTCTGCTAAATCACATCTGTTACTGCTAATTTTATAAAATATTTCTATTGATTGTGAATGTTTGAAAAGTGCTTCTTCAAAATTATCTTGGATTCGATAAAGTTCTGCTAAACCAGTTAAAATCTTAGCTACAAGGGGATTATAGTGAGAATTGTAGTTAAGTTCCTTAGCAGATTCTATCCATCCATAGGAACTTTCTTTTTGAGAGAATTCTATCGCTG
>NZ_JADEWA010000244.1:0-8132 GCF_015207865.1 Dolichospermum sp. LEGE 00246 | reverse complement strand
CTATTAGAGTTTTTATAGGATGTTTGAGTTTGTGGCTATTCTTAGATATAGCTGCTTATTTGGGTGCGGAAATTTTTTGGTTTCAGGAAGTTGGTTATATAGAAGTATTTTTGCAAAGATTGTTAACTCAGGGGAGTTTATGGTTGTTTATTGTGAGTTTGAGCGCCATTTACTTATTAGGAAATCTCACTTTAGCTGAGAGGTTGAAATATCCCCCTTTTTCTCATTCTATTCCGGTACAGGAACTAAAAATTAGTCAAAAATTAACGAGTTTTCTTAGTCCTCAATATCCCAGAAATAATCAATTCCCTCAATGGCAAAATTATACCAGTAAAATTAAATTGCGATCGCTCTTACCTCTAATATTAGGGTTAATTTTTTTACTGTGCCTAATGCTAATACACTATGGAAACATTGCCCTCTCCTATTGGTTAGAGAAAGTTAATCAATCTAGTTTATCAGTACCACTATTATTTCGAGCCGAGATAATTTTACAGTTGGGAAGACAGATAATTTCTCAACCTTGGTCTTTAGGACTATTGGGGGGATTATCTATGGCTATATTAATTTATAGCAAATTGTGCTTCAGGGCGATCGCTATTATTTTTAGTCTTATCTTTGGCTGGATACTATCTCAACATTGGGCAAAAATTCTCTTATCTTTTCATCCTATTTCCTTTGATCATCCTGAACCATTATTTGGCAAGGATATCAGTTTTTATATTTTCCATCTCCCCATTTGGGAACTTTTAGGATTTTGGTTAATAGGATTATCCCTATATGCTTGTATTAGCGTCATTCTCACCTATTTATTATCAGCAAATAGTCTCAGTCAAGCCGTTTTTCCCGGATTTTCTTCTCCACAAATGCGCCATTTATCGGGATTAGTCGGCTGTTTAATGTTAGTCGTATCTTTAAATTATTGGCTCAGTCGTTATCAACTCCTATACTCGGTTCGTGGTGTCAGTTATGGAGCTAGTTATACTGATGTTAAAGCCCAATTACCAGCAGATACAATACTGTATATTTTATCAGTAGCTATAGCCTTATACTTATTATGGTTAACTGTATTTTGGCAACAAAAATCTTCACATCATCGCCGGGTAAGTTATGCTTTAGGTATTTATATAACTTTGATATTCATAGGTAATTTCATTGTACCTATGGCTGTACAAAATTTTATTGTTGAGCCAAATGAATTACAAAAAGAACAACCTTATATAATGCGAAATATCGCCCTAACTCGTCAAGCATTTAATTTAGATGTCATTGACTCTCAAATATTTAACCCCATAGGAAAACTCACAGAAGCAGATATCAAAGCTAATGAATTGACAATTAGAAATATTCGGCTTTGGGATCAAGAACCATTATTAAAAACTAACCGTCAGTTACAACAAATTCGCCCTTATTATAAATTTTCCGATGCTGATATTGATAGATATTTAATTAAAAATAACGGTAATCAGGAAAAACAACAGGTACTAATTGCAGCGAGAGAATTAAATTATCCAGATGTTCCCCTCCAAGCACAAACATGGGTAAACCAAAATATGATTTATACTCATGGTTATGGCTTCACTATGAGTCCCGTCAATACCGTTGCTGCTGGTGGATTACCAGAATATTTTGTCAAAGATATTAGTGAAAATGGTAGCGTATTAAATACTTCTAGTCCTAATATTCGGGAAAGTATTCCTATCGGACAACCACGAATTTATTATGGAGAAATTAGTAATACTCACGTCATGACTGGGACAAAAGTTAAAGAATTAGATTATCCCAGTGGCAGCGATAATGTTTATAATAGTTATGATGGATTAGGGGGTATTCATATCAACTCTCTATGGCGAAGATGGCTATTTTCCCTATATTTAAAAGACTGGAGAATGATATTTACTAGAGATTTTTTACCAGAAACTAAAATATTATTACGGCGGAATATTAACCAACGAATTCGCACCATTGCCCCTTTCTTAAAATTTGATAGTGATCCTTATTTAGTTGTAGCAGATGCCCATATAGATGGTCAAAATCAACAATTTCCTGGCAAAGAAAATTATCTTTATTGGATAGTTGATGCTTACACCACAAGCGATCGCTATCCTTACTCGGATACAGGTAAAAATAGTATTAACTATATCCGTAACTCTGTTAAAGTCGTCATTGATGCTAACAACGGTACAGTAAGATTTTACATTGCTGATGCCTCCGATCCATTAATTACAGCTTGGTCAAAAATATTTCCCAAAATGTTTCAACCACTGAATAATTTACCAATCAATCTCCGCACTCATCTCCGCTATCCAGTAGATTATTTCAAAATTCAATCTGAACGCTTAATGATCTACCACATGACAGATACCCAAGTATTTTATAATCGGGAGGATCAATGGCAGATTCCCAATGAAATCTATGGTAACGAGAGCCGTAAAGTTGAACCCTACTATTTAATAACCAGTCTCCCCAACGTTTCCTTTGAAGAATTCATCCTCCTACTTCCCTACACACCCAAACAACGCACCAATTTAATCGCTTGGTTAGCAGCACGTTCCGACGGTGAAAATTATGGCAAATTAGTATTATATAACTTTCCCAAAGAACGTTTAATTTATGGACAAGAACAAATTGAAGCCAGAATAAATCAAGATCCAGTTATTTCTCAACAAATTTCCCTATGGAATCGTCAAGGTTCAAGAGTAATTCAAGGTAATCTGTTAATAGTTCCCATTGAGCAATCATTACTATATGTTGAACCAATTTATTTAGAAGCCACACAAAATAGTTTACCAACATTAGTGAGAGTAGTCGTAGCCTATGAAAATCGCATCATCATGGCACCCACCCTAGAACAAGCACTACAAGGAATCTTTCAACCAGAACTCGCACCACCAGCAACTATTATTCGTCCCCTAGAAAACGAAATACCCGCTGGCTAAATAGCTGATATTTCAACTCAGAATTATACTGATTTTAGTTTAAACTAATAAGTAATTAGTCATTGCGAGCGAAGGGAAGCAATCACAACCCTGGCGATTGCTTCATTTCATTCGCAATGACATTGTGTAAGTAGGTTGGCGTTGAAAATTGTCATTATGGCAAGGCAAGAGGCAAGAGGGTTTGGGCGATTTTACTTTTCTTTACACAGATTGGTTTTAGGGACTTCCAATTAAAAAAATCCCCAAAAGTTTCTTGTGGTGCGGGACGAATTGCCCGCTAATTACCAAGGACAGGCAGGATGCCCATCCCACAAAATTGGGTAATTTATTTTTTGGTGATCCCTTATTGTGTTCACCTACTTACAATTAAATTAATTAATGTATCGGTGTTCTAGAAATTCAAAAATTTAAAAACCTATTAGAGTAAGCCGCAAAATAAATGATCCTGTTTTGTCATGCTGAGTGTAGCGTTCGCGGAGCGTGGCGTTAGCCATAGCGAAACGAAGCATCTCTTGAGATTCTTCACTACACTTCGTTTCGTAATGCCTATGGCAGCGCGAACAGAATGACATTGAGCATTTCTTTTTGTGGAGTTCTCTTACCAACTGTATTTTTAATATCCACGTACTACTTCAGGTATATATTCACATAATAAAAAACAAAACTATTGACAGAGATAACTAATCTTTACTTTTGATAAACCTATAATCAGAAGCCATATACAGCTTTACCCAAACAAAGCATAGACTTAAATTAAAAGTTTCAAAATCAAACATCAGTCACAATTAAAACAGACTTTATATTGAGGGGTTTGCCACTTGGTTCTGTCACAGTTGTCAATTTACAGTGCTTTCTGATGTTATGAGGTACAGTTTTTTATCGCAAAACCTGTAGGGGAACAGGGTCTGCGCCCTCCATTGTATTTTATGAAACCGAGAATTGCTGTAAGAACCATTATAGATAATTAAGGAAAATAAGATGTATATAGAGCAGGTATTGGGAAATACATTCATAACCGACAATACCAACTTGTCCATTGCTCAAGGTGCAGTTCAACAAGAAAAAGTCCAAGTGCAATATCACAATATCCAAATACCAGATTTAGCACTATCTTTAGCTCCTCTGGGATTTATTTTTGTTTGGGCTGTTTTTCTCCTGCTTTTTCATAAAATCCGCACCAATGCAGATGATAAGGTATGCGTAAAAAACAAAATTCTACAAAAAGTCCCCTGTAAAAAATGTCAATTTTTTGCCAATAACCATTATTTAAAATGTGCCGTCAAGCCTGATACTGTTCTCACAGAAGAAGCCATAGACTGCTCTGAATACGTGCCTAAAAAGGTCAGCTTCCCCCCTAAAAACTTATTTCAATAAATATCAGATCCCCGACTTCTTACAGCAAATTGTCATCAAACCCGGAACAAGAACCCCACCCCCAACCCCCTCATCGCTTGCGGGGAGGGGGCTAAGATGTACTTTATATGATTGGAAATCGCTGTGAAGAAGTCGGGGATCTATTTCCGACTGTTCCATAAATGCCATCTATCCATCCTAAAAAGCGTCTGTGAGTACGTGGAGTCCCAATTTCCAAATAATCTAACCCAGTATCTAAACCAGGAAAAATTGCCGCTAATCTGTCAATAATTTGCCATGCTGCTATTTCTTTTTTAGCCGCATACTCCCTTTCTGAAAGTCCTTCAGTCGGTTAAGGAAATGTAGGTTGGGTTGTTCGCTTTAGCGTTGCGGAGCAATCGGAACGAACCCCAACAAAATCCTTAATAATGTTGGGTTATGGCTATACTCAAAACGGCTTGATTGTTTGATTCTAAACGTAGGGGTAAAGCAAGAGCTTCATTGGTGTCAACTTAACGTAAAACCCTTAATAAATAAGGAGGAGAACAAGAGCGATGGCGCGGAATGAACTGCTATAGGCGATTCCTAGGTCGCGCTTTGCGATCGCTCTTGTTCAAGAGGGTGATGTGCCTAGCTCACCGAAGGAATCGCATTTGAACCAAAAAAGAGGATAATAAAATTATGAAAAACACTCACAGGGTCAAAAATTATGACTCAAACAAGAAAAAGAAAAAATGGGAATCCAGATTTGCGTCGTCAGCAACAAACTCCATCGCCATCATTACCACAAATTGAAGAAGAATTAACAAAATATCTACAACCAAGTCTATTTACACAATTAAAATATTTACCAGGAAACAATGATAAACCGATGAGAGATAGATTGCTAAACTTACCAGTAATGGTAGCACTAATTCTCAGTTTAGTTTATCGACAAATAGCGGGATTATCAGAAGCAGTAAGAGTATTAAAAGAAGAAGGATTATTATGGGTAGAACCAATAGAATTTAGCAAACAAGCATTATCAAAAAGATTAAAAATAAGCGAAGATAATTCATCAAAATTAGGTGGGAAAATCATGATAATTGTCGAAGCTTTTAACCAAAATCTCGTCAAATTATGGTATTAACAAAATCCCAAAAGTCATGACCAAAACTGGGGAAAAGATTTGTTAGATAAACTGCCAGAAAGAGGCTTGATAATAGTGGATCTAGGATTTTTTAGCTTTAATTGGTTTGACAAATTAACCGAGAGTAAAAAGTACTTTATTACCAGAATAAAAGAAAAAACAAATTATAAAGTTAAACAAGTATTATCTCAATGCACTTATTATAAAGATGAAATTATCATCATGGGTAAATATCGTTCAAATCCATGTAAATATCCAGTGCGATTAGTATCAGTTTTAATTTGGGAGGCTGTACCGTTAAGTTGACACCAATGATCACTGCTAAACCCCTACCCGCTTAAATCAAATAATTAAGCCGTGTTGAGTATAATTGACGGGTAAATAAATTTTTCCTCTTCCTTCTTCCTTCGCTCTCTTTGCGTCCAGAAGTATGGCTAACGCCACGCTGCGCTATCAGCAAGACCTATCTAGAAAATCAAATATCATGAGGATGGATACCTAATGCTCTTAAATAAACCACTAACTTTTCCTATTGCCACTCACAATTTAATAGTATTGGGTTTTCATGCCCTATCAGATCCCATTAGAATGAGTGTTATAGAACTTCTGCGTCAGCGTGAACTATGTGTATGTGATTTATGTGATGCTTTAGAAATAAATCAATCAAAACTTTCTTTTCATCTCAAAACCCTCAAAGAAGCAAGTCTAGTAAATTCCCGTCAAGAGGGACGCTGGATTTATTACAGCTTGAATATTCCCCAATTTCAGATTTTAGAAACATATCTGGGGGAATTTCGCGTCAATTCTGGACTTTTATCCCCTCGTTCCTGTGGTGAATAGTTGATTTTTATTTCTCGTTCCCATACCCTGTATGGGGAATGAATTACAGAAGGCTCTGCCTTCAACACTGGTATCAACTTAACGCAAAACCCATAGCCCCACTGGGAATTCATTCCCAGTCTCATAGCAAAAGTTGTCTTTTGATGACTAAATAGGGTTTGCTGAAAAATTTGTCTGTGAGGGCAGGGAACTCTTAACTGGGAACAGAGAACAGGGAACAGTTTTAGCTATGTGGATATCCTCAATTTTCCAAATCCGACAAGGAAAAATGCACCTATTTTGAGACACCATCAGCCAAAACCTTGCACTTTTTTTGAGATAAAAATCTGTAAAACCTTTATTAATAAACAGTTTTATACTCAAAACGGCTAGAAGCTGGACTCTTTTACCATACAAAGAACAACGGATAAGCCATTTCTAACTTAAGTTGACACCAATGAGCAGTGCTAAACCCCTACACATCTGGGTTCTTTGTCATTTGGCAAAAGTTTAAATCTCACCCGTGTTTAGTATAATGCCTCCAGCGATCGCAGGGATACCCCACACTTCATGAACGTTCCATTCCTCCGCGTTCACGCAGTGTCCCGCAGGGATACATTTACGTTCCACAACCTACTAATAGACATCTCCAAAAAAGATTGTAGAGACGTTCCATGGAACGTCTCTACAGGGTTTTCAGGTCAAGTATCTTTATTTTTTGGAGATGTCTAAGCTGTTGTGCATTTAGTTTGTATAATTCTAGCGGGCAAGATGCCCGCACTACAAAGTTCAAGTAAATTATGGTTATCAAATTTAGCTGCGTAACAGCTTAATGACTTTTCAGGCTTAACCAAGCAGTATTGCTTCAAGTTCTATCATCAGTTATTTATTTTTTCAGTCCCCTTGCGGGGATTAGATATGCGGAAACATTACCGCATTTTTTTGCATATTTCGTATACCAATTGTGTTTCAGTCCCCTTGCGGGGATTAGATATGCGGAAACCGGCGACAGCTTCCGAAAATTGTCAGCCCATTCTGAGTTTCAGTCCCCTTGCGGGGATTAGATATGCGGAAACAGTAAACCAAGTGAGTAAGGAAATTATATCATGTCTGTTTCAGTCCCCTTGCGGGGATTAGATATGCGGAAACTCTTCTGAAATTGTCCCCTTAAACTTTTCTGATACCGTTTCAGTCCCCTTGCGGGGATTAGATATGCGGAAACTACCCGCACTACCTCCCTCTAGCTCCCACCTGACTTGTTTCAGTCCCCTTGCGGGGATTAGATATGCGGAAACCCCTAAAATTAAATCTTTTGTAGTTCCCTGCATTGTCCATGTTTCAGTCCCCTTGCGGGGATTAGATATGCGGAAACGACATAATCAATTCCCTTCGCAGATATTCCCGATAAGTTTCAGTCCCCTTGCGGGGATTAGATATGCGGAAACAAGCTCAAGAAAGGGGAAGAACCGATTATCAGTAAGTTTCAGTCCCCTTGCGGGGATTAGATATGCGGAAACCATTTCTGATCCGCGATGGAAAAAGCAAAAGTCGCAATGTTTCAGTCCCCTTGCGGGGATTAGATATGCGGAAACATTTAAAGCGTTATTAAAGTCAATAGAAGATAATGTGTTTCAGTCCCCTTGCGGGGATTAGATATGCGGAAACTAGGTAAAACTGAAACCCTGGGGAATGTTGTCGCTTATGTTTCAGTCCCCTTGCGGGGATTAGATATGCGGAAACCCCGCCGTCTGAAACATAAACTGGAGGCGGAATCCAGAGACGATTTTGGCGGACCTCTCAAAAAACCTTATTTCAGGCTTCGGGTCAAGCACAAACTGAAACTAATGAAACGCTGAAAGTATTTAGTTGTCAAGGTTCTGGCTGTTTGGCGA
>NZ_JADEWA010000243.1:0-8128 GCF_015207865.1 Dolichospermum sp. LEGE 00246 | reverse complement strand
AGCTTGATATGCTTGATAAATAAATAATTCACTATCAAATAAATTTCCTGAATCATTAGAAAAAGTATTAAAACCTGTATTTGCAATTAAAGCATTAGCAATGTTTTTTGCTAATGATTTACAATTTTGGTTTGCGTCAACTTCTCCATAAATCCATAGAGTTTGTCCTAATGATGCTTGAATTTTTTCAGGTAATAAATTACTAGGTTGAAAATCTTGGATTTGTGCTATGTTAATATCAATATTTGGTGCTGATTCGGGAAAAAAAGTTAAATCAACTGCGTAGGTATCATTAAGCAAAAACGGTTGTAAATTAACTTTAATTTTTAAACCGTTGGGAGTTGTAAAACTTCCTAAATCTAAACCTTTGGAATTAGTTAACCATTCAGTTATTCTGCCTACTTCTAGTTTAGTTGTATATTTACCATTTTCATAGCAAATTAATTGAGATTTTACATCTTTTAAACTAGTAGAAGGAAATGAAGATACACCAATATTAGCTAAATTCTCCCATAAAAGACTGGCATTTGCGACAGTTTCATCAGGTGTATGTGCAAGAGTATGTCGCAAATGAAAAGCATAGAGGGTAATAGTAAAATTTTTCACGGTTTTGGCTGGGATTTTTTATCATCAGATACAGTTGAATTTAATTTTATAGCATTTTGAGTCAGTTCCTGAGAAGATTCACTCTGTTGGTTGGCTTCTGTGGGAGAGTGAGAATTACTTGGACCTAAATTACCATCTTTAGTTAGAGATAAATCCATTGATTGCAAATTTTCTTGGTATACTGCTAAAAGTGACGGATGAGATTTTAACCAATCTTCTATTTTTTCTACTATGTCTTCATCATCTTCTGGTAATTCACTTGATAATTGATGTAGTTCTTTCCAATTTTCATTAGTTAATAAATTACTAGAATTTTCGAGAATTTGCCGAAAAGCTATAACAGCATTTTTATGAATTGACATGATTAATTAAACTCCTTTACCAATACAACAAAAAGCAGACCAATACACAGGTAATGAGAAAGGTTGATAGTTTTCGCTATTTTTCTGTTCCGTTATATCAAAATATTTGATTATTTGATTTTGCGAAGCGAAACTTAATGATGATTCTTTTACCCATTGTTTAAAACCTGTAATATTTGTCTCTCTTAACCATCTTTGGGAATTTTGCAAAGCTAAGACTATATTCTTTTGATGTTTTAACTCTTTATAAAATTTGACCATTAATAAAGCGGTAGCTGTAGCATTTACACTCCAAAGACTACTTACTACATTGGTGCTACCAGCTAACAGAAAACCACTAGGTAAACCAATATATTCATCACTGGTACTTGTAAAATCTGTAATTCCGGTTTCACAAGCAGCAAGGGTAACTAAACGACAGTTTTCTAGTTTAATGTGAGTGATAATATCTGCTAAAGTTAAAACTTCATCTGCTAGTTGTAAACCTGAATCTAGGGGAGAATCAGAATTGAAACTACCATGACAGAAGAAAAAGAGATTATTGGCTTTCGTCAAATTTTCATTATTTGGAATAATTGCTGATTTTTGAGCTTGTTCTTTCTTCAACACATAAGTTTTAGCAAACTGCTTTTTAATCGCTGCAACTGCACCTAAATCTTTTTCATATAAATCTTCTGTGGGAGTTTGAATCGCAAATAAAGATTGAAAATCATCACGTTGACGCAGTTGTGTTTGTTGTAATAATTGATAACTGGGAGCATAACCAACACCTTGAGGAAATAAATCCATTAAATATGAATTTCTCACTGGTAAAGCATGAAGAGGTAACAGGTGTAAAAAAAGATGAGGAATCAAAATTAATTTCTGACATTGTGGTGGTATTCTTTGTAAAATTTCTTCAATGTGCAGAATTTCTGCTAACTTTTGCAGACTTTGTTCTAATTGATTTTGCCATTGGTAATGATTAAAAAATTCAGGCATAATCCCTATTAAAGCTTCTCTATCTGCTGATGAAGATTGCCAAATTTTGATTTCTTTACCTCCTGGTTGAATTACAACAGCGAGAATTTTATCAGAAGTAATATACCATTCAATAATTGCTGTCTTGTCATCAACAATATTTTGCAATGATGTAAATTCAAAACTAGAACCAATCGGTAAATATGTATCTTGTAATTGTTGCTTTTGTTGTCTTAATTTCTCGATATCTTGCCGTAAAAATGTGGCATTGCCTTTTTGCAGTAAATCTTGTGCAATCGCTATTTTATCACGAAGTTGTCCTAATTCAGTGGCAACCTCATCAGGAAAGCTGGTTTTTAAGTCACGGTTGAGAATTTGTTCTACTAAATTGCGGGTTTTACTGCGTTCAATATAGGTGATAGCTTCCGTTGTTTTACCCAATGCTAAACAAACTTCTACCATGCCTACAAAAAGTTTATTCCATTTTTCTGCTTGTTTGCGTTTACTTGCTTCCCCAGAAATAATTTCCCCTCGTATATCTTCAACTGTGGCAATGGCAGATTTCAAGGTATCATAAGCTAAATCAAACTGTTGTGATTCTTGATAAAGAATACCCAAATTGAATAAAGTTTGAGCATTTTCTACAGGAAAATCGCTGCGGGTTCTCACTTCTAAAGCTTGAGTATAAGCGGCGATCGCATATTCCAGATTCTCCGCTTGATCTCCCCTGATTCTATTAATAAGGTAGGCACTCCCCAGATTATTTTGCGTACCTGCCCATTGTTCAGGAAAATTGGTGCGGGTATAAACTTCTAAAGCTTGAGTATAAGCGGCGATCGCATATTCCAGATTCTCCGCTTTATCTCCCCTGATTCTATCACCGTAGGCAATCCCCAGATTATTTTGCGTCATTGCCCATTGTTCAGGAAAATTGGTGCGGGTATAAACTTCTAAAGCTTGAGTATAAGCGGCGATCGCAATTTCCAGATTCTCCGCTTTATCTCCCCTGATTCTATCAGAGTAGGGGCGTTGCTGAATCAAGGTATGAAAATAAAAATCTAATAATCTGAAGTATTGACCATGTAATAGTTTAGCGATCGCTAATAAATAAAAATCATACCCGAAATCAGCAACGTCAGAGTAGGCAGCCGCCAGATTATTTTGCGTCATTGCCCAGTATTGACCATGTAATAGTTTAGCGATCGCTAATAAATAAAAATCATCCCCGAAATTAGCAACGTCAGAGTAGGCAGCCCCCAGATTATGTTGCGTGGCTGCCCAATTTACAGGAAAATCGCTGCGGGTATAAACTTCTAAAGCTTGATAATAAGCGGCGATCGCATATTCCAGATTCTCCGCTTTATCTCCCCTGATTCTATTAAAGTAGGCAATCCCCAGATTATTTTGCGTCATTGCCCATTGTTCAGGAAAATCGGTGCGGGTACTCACTTCTAAAGCTTGAGTACAAGCGGCGATCGCATATTCCAGATTCTCCGCTTTATCTCCCCTGATTCTATTAAAGTAGGCAATCCCCAGATCATTTTGCGTCATTGCCCAATCTACAGGAAAATCGGTGCGGGTTCTCACTTCTAAAGCTTGAGTACAAGCGGCGATCGCATATTCCAGATTCTCCGCTTTATCTCCCCTG
This sequence comes from Dolichospermum sp. LEGE 00246, assembly GCF_015207865.1. Classification (NCBI taxonomy): domain Bacteria; kingdom Bacillati; phylum Cyanobacteriota; class Cyanophyceae; order Nostocales; family Aphanizomenonaceae; genus Dolichospermum; species Dolichospermum sp. LEGE 00246. Next base: position 4,552 of record NZ_JADEWA010000243.1, on the reverse strand, counting down.
ATTCTATCACCGTAGGCATTCCCCAGATTATTTTGCGTCATTGCCCATTGTTCAGGAAAATCGGTGCGGGTACTCACTTCTAAAGCTTGAGTACAAGCGGCGATCGCATATTCCAGATTCTCCGCTTTATCTCCCCTGATTCTATTACAGTAGGCATTCCCCAGATTATTTTGCGTGGTTGCCCATTTTACAGGAAAATCGGTGCGGGTACAAACTTCTAAAGCTTGATAATAAGCGGCGATCGCATATTCCAGATTCTCCGCTTTATCTCCCCTGATTCTATTACCGTAGGCAGCCGCCAGATTATTTTGCGTGGTTGCCCATTGTTCAGGAAAATCGGTGCGGGTTCTCACTTCTAAAGCTTGAGTATAAGCGGCGATCGCCATTTCCAGATTCTCGGCTTTATCTCCCCTGATTCTACCATCGTAGGCAGCCGCCAGATTATTTTGCGTGGTTGCCCATTGTTCAGGAAAATCGGTGCGGGTATAAACTTCTAAAGCTTGAGTATAAGCTGCGATCGCATATTCCAGATTCTCCGCTTTATCTCCCCTGATTCTATTACCGTAGGCAATCCCCAGATTATTTTGCGTCATTGCCCAATCTACAGGAAAATCGGTGCGGGTTCTCACTTCTAAAGCTTGAGAATAAGCGGCGATCGCAATTTCCAGATTCTCCGCTTTATCTCCCCTGATTCTATCACCGTAGGCAGCCGCCAGATTATTTTGCGTGGTTGCCCAATCTACAGGAAAATCGGTGCGGGTATAAATTTCTAAAGCTTGAGTATAAGCTGCGATCGCATTTTCCAGATTCTCTGCTTTATCTCCCCTGATTCTGTTACGGTAAGCTTCACCCAGATTATTTTGCGTGGTTGCCCATTGTACAGGAAAATCGGTGCGGGTATAAATTTCTAAAGCTTGAGAATAAGCGGCGATCGCAATTTCCAGATTCTCCGCTTTATCTCCCCTGATTCTATCACCGTAGGCATTCCCCAGATTATTTTGCGTCATTGCCCATTGTTCAGGAAAATCGGTGCGGGTACTCACTTCTAAAGCTTGAGTACAAGCGGCGATCGCATATTCCAGATTCTCCGCTTTATCTCCCCTGATTCTATTACAGTAGGCATTCCCCAGATTATTTTGCGTGGTTGCCCATTCTACAGGAAAATCGGTGCGGGTACAAACTTCTAAAGCTTGATAATAAGCGGCGATCGCATATTCCAGATTCTCCGCTTTATCTCCCCTGATTCTATTACCGTAGGCAATCCCCAGATTATTTTGTGAAGATCCCCATAGTTCTGGAGAAGTATCACGGGTGAAAACAGTGGAAACTATTTCATAACCAGTAATAGCAATTTCCATTTTATTGGCTTTGTTACCTAAAGGAAATTGCTGTATCAAATTACTAAATTCACCTAGCACTACAGCGAAAAATTGTTTTACGTCTGGTTCTGCTTCCTCTAATGTATTTGTTGCCCAAACCTGTAATAATTGGGCAAAAGCCAAATTCAGTTTATCTGTATTCGCTTCCAGTAAGGGGTAAACTACCTGGGGATTATATTGACTTTCTGCGGTTGCTTGTAATACTTCTAATAAAAATTGTTTTACGTCTGGTTCTGCTTCCTCTAATGTATTTGTTGCCCAAACCTGTAATAATTGAGCAAAAGCCAAATTCAGTTTATCTGTATTCGCTTCCAGCAAGGGGTAAACTACCTGGGGATTTTCTTGTAATACTTCTAATAAAAATTGTAAATAGGTATTAATATCTGCTTCATTAATCTGATTGATCTGGGTATTCCCATGGGAATGATTGGGGGGTTGACGCTGTGGGGAAAATAACCCCATAAACCAGTTAATAACAAATCTAATTAGTGACATAGAAGTTTTGGGCTGGGTTAGGGTAGCATTTAGATGGTGCTTCAATAGTAGATGATGCTTCAATGGTATTTTGCATCAATTTTGACAATTTTATCCTGAAAATCATTAAATCCTGGACATCCTGATTCTGACAAAAAATCATCAGTCGGTGCGTCAGATGCGATTATTTAGTGATCATGAATAGATTTTTAATTCTGATGCACCCTACAAAATCCTCATCCTGTAAATCCTCAAATCCTGGACATCCTGATTCTGACAAAAAAATCATCAACTGGTGCGTCAGATGCGATTATTTAGTGATAATGAATAGATTTTCAATTCTGACGCACCCTACAAAATCCTCATCCTGTAAATCCTCAAATCCTGGACATCCTGATTCTGACAAAAAAATCATCAACTGGTGCGTCAGATGTTATTATTTAGTGATCATGAATAGATTTTCAATATCTGACGCACCCTACAAACTTAAATCCTGGAAATCCTGATTCAGACAATTATTCCCAAAAATCAACATTTAACATTGCTTCAATATCACAACTAAACGGCCACATATCAGGAAATTCACACTGTGGATAACCATTGCGGACAATTTTCAAAGCATCTGCATAAGCTTCATCAAATACTTGGCTAAAATAAGGCTTGAGACTAGGTGAATTTTTGAGTAACTTTCTGATTCCAATCCTTTGTTTAATGATTGATTCTACCCACCCACGATAACAATCAGGGATATGCACATAATTCCTCTTGAGAATATGTTCTAAAAGTTCTGCTAACCGATTTTCAAGTTCACGTTTATCTGAGCGACCCAAGTCCTCTATCTCCTCTATCAAATTATCAATATCTAGTCCTTCTATATCTCTATTCCGTAATTTGTGGACAATATCTTCAATCCAGAGTAAATAGTCTTGCTCATACAAAGATACTGCAATTGGTGTCCGTGTCATTGCTGTAAATCCTGTAAATGTCCTAATTCCATTTTAAGTGAAATCATTTGTAATGTTAGACAATCAACCTGTAAACTAGCAGAATCAACACAATTTAAACTCTTTTAACATTTTGCCTATTCCAAGCATATTCACTGAGTGTAGCATATAGTGATAAATCAAATCCTGTTAATCCTCAAATCCTGTTAATCCTGATTCAGACAATTACATCCTGAAAATCATCACCTGAAATCCAGGGAATAAATTCCCTGTCTCAAAGCCAAAGTCGGTTCAAACCGACTAGAATCTAATCTAATTTACCGAGGGAATACTTAACAATTACATCCTGAAAATCCTCAAATCCTGGACATCCTGATTCAGACAATTGCTAGTTTATAATTATTCCAAGTGTAACTTTTCCATTTACCAAGGAGGAATCAGTCATGAAGGGATGGGAAACTTTAGATGCTATAGAAAGACAACCTGATAAAGTAAGTGGTGCATGGGTATTTCGAGGAACAAGAGTTCCCGTTGCTGCATTATTTGAAAATTTACGTGATGGTGCAACAGTAGATGAATTTTTGGAATGGTTTCCACCTGTGCAAAGATCACAAGTTGAAGCTGTACTTAATTATGAGCTTGAAAAATTAGCTGCTTAGATATGAAAATTCTTTTTGATCAGGGAACTCCTGTGCCACTACGAAAATATTTAACAGACCATTCTGTAAAAACAGCTTATGAAGAAGGATGGTCTAATTTATCAAATGGAGATTTATTAAAAGCTGCTGAATCTCAAGGATATCAAATACTCATAACAACAGATCAGAATTTGCGTTATCAACAGAATTTGAGCGATCGCCAAATTGCAATTGTGGTTTTACTGTCGACTTCATGTCCAAAAATTAGGACACAACTTGATAAAATTTGCTCTATTATCAATACAACTGAATTTGGTGATTATCAAGAAATTTCTATCATCTAAAAATCCTCATCCTGTAAATCCTCAAATCCTGGACATCCTGATTCAGACAATTAAAAAGTCAAGTTCATTGATAAAATGATGACCTTACCACCTCCATTACAAACAGAGTTCAACGATAAACTAGAACAACATGAAAAGGAGTTAAATATGCCTTTCCTAAGCACTATTGAAGAAATGGCAGAAGAACGAGGTGAAGCAAAAGGTGAAATCAAAGGTGCTAGAAAAACCTGCCGAAACAATATTATCAAAATTCTCGCTAATAGATTTGATTCTGTTCCAGAATTGATGAGTGATTCTCTCAAGAAAATTGATGATATGACGATTCTAGAAAATCTCCTGTTATCAAGTATTAGTGTTAATTCATTGGCGGAATTGCAAAACTTAATTGATGCAGAATTACAGCAAAATCAATAATATTATCTTCCCTGATTTCTTCTATGATGAGGAAGTCAGGGATTTATCATCCGCCTAACTAAACTTAGAGGATGTTTGAAAAGTGGTATCCCGTAATTTTTATCACATTCTTACCCCCCTTTGCGCTTGTAAAGGGGGTAAACAATAAAAATCCAGTTCCCTCCCCTTTATAAGGCTATCGTGTACACACAAGTTAAATTACCCCCCTTAATCCCCCCGATGCTTTGGAGGGAAACCGAAAAAATTAGTTCCCTCCTCAAAGCATCGGGGAGAATTGAGGAATAATGGTGATTCGATAACTTGTGTGTACACCGTAGCCTTTACAAGGGGAGGGTTAGGGCTGTCTCTTATACACATCT
>NZ_JADEWA010000242.1:0-8206 GCF_015207865.1 Dolichospermum sp. LEGE 00246 | reverse complement strand
TCTTTGGATCTCTTGAGAATAAATATTCTCCAAGCTATCAATGAACATTATATTATCAGCCATAAAAGTATAAATGGGACTTTTTATACATACAACAAATAAGCAATATTACTTAATAAAACCCCCGATTCTTTCTAGTTTACCAAAAATGGATTATAATTGTAAAGAACTCCCATTTGATTTTTGTTGACGCAGTTTGTGCTTTGCGCTTACAAAACTCAATACGCCTTAATATTAACCAGCGGAGAAAGATTTCGTCTGTGTAAGTAATTGGACAAAAATATTTACAGTCATTGCGAGCGAAGGGAAGTAATCGCAAGGGTTGTAATTGCTTCATTTCACTTCGTTCCATATGGCTAACGCCACGCTTACGCAATGACATTGTGTAATTAATTCTGTCTCACTACTTAGTTTCGATTTATAATCTTTTAACAAAGATTCTCTAGAACAATGGTGTTTATCAGTTAAATAACATTTAAAAGTTACAAATTTCAATTTATTATGAAATTAAACGAGTTGTTTAAGTAGGTGAACACAATAAAACCAAACTGTGTAAAGAAACATAAAACTTGCCTCTTGCCTTGCCATAACGACAATTTTCAACGCCAACCTACTTATATTTAATCACCTGTGACTACTATAACTTTTGAGTCTATTCTGCAATCGGCTTTGGCAGAGGATAATATATCCCCTAATGATGGAGTATTTTTACTAAAACAAACTGACCCACAGGCGATCGCTCAAATTCAGTCTACAGCAAATCAACTCCGTCAAAAACAAGTTGGTAATACTGTTACTTACATAATTAATCGCAATATTAATTTTACTAACATTTGTGAGCAACATTGCAGTTTTTGTGCATTCCGCCGGGATGATGGTGATTCGGATGCTTATTGGTTAAGTTCGGCGCAGATTTTGGAAAAAGCTACAGATGCAGTGCGTCGAGGAGCAACGGAAATATGTATGCAAGGGGGATTGCACCCACAAGCGCAAATTAATGGTAAGTCTTTACCCTATTATCTCAAACTGGTAAAAACCATTAAGGACGAATTTCCTCACCTCCATTTACACGCTTTTTCCCCCCAAGAAGTCCAATTTATCGCCAGATTAGATGGAATTTCCTATACTGATGTGATTATAGCTTTGCGAGATGCTGGTGTCGGTTCTATGCCCGGAACAGCCGCAGAAGTGCTAGATGATGAAGTCAGACGGGTACTGTGTCCAGAAAAGATTGATACAGCCACTTGGCTAGAAGTTGTCAGCACAGCCCATCAATTAGGTGTACCCACTACGAGTACCATATTGTCTGGACATATTGAAACCCCAGAACAGCAAATTGTCCATTTAGAAAAATTGCGATCGCTCCAACAAACAGCCATAGAAAAAGGCTATCCTGCAAGAATTACCGAATTTATTGTCTTACCCTTCGTTGGTCAAGAAGCCCCCAAATCCCTACGCAAAAAGGTAGGAAGAGACCAACCTGTTTTAGCTGATTCCCTATTACTAACCGCTGTAGCCAGAATTTATCTGGGAAATTACATCCCCAATCACCAACCAAGCTGGGTAAAGCTGGGACTAGATGGTGCTACAGCAGCCTTAAATTGGGGTTGTAATGATATAGGTGGCACATTAATGGAAGAACATATTACCACAATGGCTGGGGCTGTGGGTGGTACTTGCATGGAAGTAGAAACTTTACAAAATGCAATAACTTCTTTGAAAAGACCCTATCAACAACGGGATACTTTATATCGGCTAATGGGTAATGGGTAATTATCTCGTTCCCAGTCTCTGACTGGGAATACAATCATAGAGGCTCTGCCTCATAGTATTATTGAAAAGGCAGAGCCTTATAGAATTTATTCCCATACAGATTATGGGAACGAGACAACTGACCTATTCCCCATATACCGATTCAAGATAGGATGGATTTTGATTTACTTGTTCTTTTTTACTTAATGCTTATGAAAAGCTATTGGTCGCGTCTGCTTTCTCTAGTTTTAGTTTTAGTTATCGGTTTAGTTGGCTGTGCTGGTAGTCCAGATAGTTTAACCGGGGATTATCGTCAAGATACCTTAACTGTAGTCAATACGTTGAGACAAACCCTAGAATTACCTCAAGATTCTCCAAATAAAGCCGAACTTGAAGCAGAAGCCCGTCAAAAAATCAATGACTTTTCGGCTCGCTACCAACGGAATACTTCTGTTTTGGCTCTTAACTCTTTTACCACCATGCGAACAGCCCTCAATTCCCTTGCAGGACATTACAGTTCTTATCCTAATCGTCCCGTTCCTGAAAAGCTGAAAAAACGTCTGGATGCTGAATTCAAGCAAGTAGAAGCATCCCTAAGACGTGGTGCTTAATTTATGTCTCAAGGATAGTTTCTTGATACAGCATAATTCAGGGCGGGGCTTCCCCGCCCAGGTTTCCCCACCCCGATTCTCAGCTAAAAATCCCCAAATTTAGCTATCATAAGAGCCGGGAAGATTAATCCCTGCAAGCTAACTAGGACCCAACTAAAAAATCAGCTTACTGTCGAAGAATTTCTCGCACTTCCCGAAAATGATAATATTTATGAGTTGGTTGACGGGGAAGCTGTACCTAAATATAAAAATGAGCAAATGTCTCCTAAATTCTTTCATGGTTCAACCACAGGAGCATTATTTATATTATTATCTACATGGGCGCAAGATCAAGGTCGTGTTGTTGTGGAATGGGGAATCAAATTAACCAAAAATCAAGCAAGTTGGATACTTCTGATTTAACTTATGTTTCCTATCACCGTCTTGCTGCTGACTGGCTTGAAGATGAGGCTTGTCCTGTTATCCCAGAATTAGTAATCGAAATTATTTCTCCTGGTCAAACTTTTGGAGACATGATTGATAAAGCTACTTATTATCTACAAGCGGGGATTCTATTAGTTTGGATAGTAGATACAATCTCTCAAACTATTACTGTCTTTACAGTATCTTCTCTGCCTGTGACTTTTCGAGAAAATCAAATGATTAGTCATGAAATATTACCAGGATTAGAAATCACTCCTCATACTATCTTTCAACGGGCTGGTTTAATTCGTTAGTTGAAAGACATAGCAGGAATCAGGAGTAAAACTGGCTTGCTATCTGGCTTTGAATTTACATTCTGTACCCTATGGCTAACGCCAAATAACTAATTATTTTTTACTGCTTTTACCCGCTTTGTGTTTTTTCTGCGCTTGTTCTAATCGTATTTTAATTTGTTCTAATTTATCACGGATTTTTAAAAAATCTTTATCAGTGTATTGGCTATAATACTCTAGCACTACATTCTAAAATGTCGTTTCTATTTACTAAATATCTAGCTAGTAAACTTTCATTAAAAAGAAAATCATAATTTGCTTGTAAATCCTTACAATTAATATAATTACTGATAGTTTTCACATATTCTCTTCTAAGAGAATGCTGTGATATTTTTGAATCCTCATCTACTTTTAGTAGATCTATCTGATTTAGTTCAAGAGCATAATCATTTATTAGATGCAAAGCTGCATAAAAATACATAATAATAGCCCATTCAGGAAAATCCTTTTGGGCTATCTTTGCGCTTTCTTCGTTAGCTTGAGCTTGCAGGAGATAAATACTTGGTTCTGTCATTGTTGAAAATAATTATTTGATTTTTTTTATCCTCCCTAAACTTTCTAACTACTTGAACCTCAAGATGCCAATTTCTACTCTTGGTAAGGGCATCCATCTTCCATTCTGTTTCAACTGCAAAATCAGTAGCTTCCGTTAGAAGGTCTATTCTTTCACTAGGATTCACGGTAGCTAGTATTTCAAATATTATCTTACGTGAATCACCATTTTTGTTGCGTATTCCCCTAGCCGCTTGAACGTTGGGTAAAGCTTCTAGTTTTTCAATTAATTTTCTAACTTCTGCTAATTCTGGGCGTATTTTTTCAACAATAAACCCAAAGAAATTTTTCAAAGCATTGGGTACAGCGAAGAGAGTATTGCTTTTTAATTTTTCTAGGTGTAAAGGAACCATTTTCGCTTCCTGAGATTTTAGAAGCCATAAAAATCCATAGATAAGTTAATTTGGCTCTTCGGCACTTGTTATGGCAAATATGAATTTATTTACTCCAAAACCTTTATAAATAAAGCATTTCATGGGTTTTGATGCCACACTTATGTTAAATCAACCGATGGATCAACCTAAAGTCCTTATATGGTAAGGATTTTACAATTTGATGGGCTAATCTAGCATAGTAAGTCCCGAAGAGCCGTTAATTTTATCTACATTAGTGGCTTTTGAGTTGGATTAAGTCGGTTTGGTGTTTAACCAGTTAATCAACTATATCACCCATTAAAACAAAAGTTAGTAATTTATCACTTTTAAACACGGTTTCAAAGGATGATTATATATACTCAAACAAGTCTAATCGTGTTTAGATTAATCTAGCAAGGGTTACAGCCTGAGCGTAAGTTTCTGTACGATTGCTCATTTACCCCAGGCTCTAAAATTTCAGTTTTCTTTGTAAATAAAGCCCTATATACTGGTTCACCTTTGTTTTGAGTGGCTATTTCCCGTTCTGTGGGGACAGGGAGAGGATTTTGGGCTAACCATGTTGTTGTTCCTAGCTTCTCAAATGCAGGATGTTCATGAAAGCGATCGCACATTTCTACTGCTACAAATTCTATATCAGATTGCAGAAAAACAATACCACCTACTGCTAAATATTTCGCTAGTTCTGTGACTAATTCTGGTTGGACTACCCGACGTTTCGCATGGCGATTTTTAAACCAGGGATCAGGAAATTGAATTGTAACTTTTTGTAAGCTATCTTGAGGTAAAGTTGATAATAAGGAAATGAGGGAATTATTCACATTTGCAAACAAATAATGCAGATTGGTTAAACCCATTTCATCGCGGATTCTATTGGCTTCGACTACTAGGGGTTCTCTGATTTCTAACCCTAAAAAATTCCAATTTGGTTCTACTTGTGCCATTTTTAGGACAAATCTCCCTCTCGCACAACCAATATCTAAGTGTAGAGGTAGGTTTTGTTGGATATAAATCTTTTCCCATTCTGGAGAAGCGGTTGGGGTTTGGAATTTACTTGCCAGGGGGTTTACGTGCTGACGAACTCGAACAGGTGACAAAATTTACGCTCCTAAAAAACAACAATTTTAAACAAATGTATACAAATATTATTAAGTCTAAATATTCCTGCACAGGTATACACAGTGAGAGTTATACTTTGAGAAAAAGAATCTTTGCAACTTTATTTTTAACATTTTCTTAAAATCAATGAAACTCAATTTTCGTTTTGCTATCGTTAGCGACTTACACATTGCGCTTCCTGAAACAATCTGGGATCACCCTAGTCGGTTTCATTTGGTGGAAGTGAGTATTCCGGCTTTTGATAGTGTATTAGAACATTTAACCCAATTAGATTTAGATTTTTTGTTGATCCCTGGAGACTTAACCCAACATGGTGAATCAGCGAATCACAGTTGGTTACAAAACAGGTTATCACAGTTACCTTTTCCATCTTATGTTATTCCTGGTAATCATGATGTCCCTGTTTTAATCGCCAATCAACAATCAATTAGCTTTGCAGATTTTCCCTATTTCTACCAAAAGTTTGGTTATGAAAATCCTCAACAACATTATTATAATCGGCAGATATTTCCAGGGGTGAGGTTAATTGGTCTTAATTCTAACTCATTTGATGATCAAGGTCAGCAAATAGGACGGTTGGATAGTCAGCAATTCCAATGGTTAGAACAGCAGTTAGCAGAGATTGATGATGAATTGGTTTTAGTTATGATTCATCACAACGTGGTTGAACATTTACCGAATCAATCACTTCATCCGATGGCAAATCGTTATATGCTGGAAAATGCAGCAGAACTGCGGACATTATTACAACGTTATGGAGTCAAGTTAGTATTTACAGGACATTTGCACGTTCAAGATGTGGCTTGTGCAGACGGAATTTATGATATTACTACTGGTTCTTTAGTTAGCTATCCTCATCCTTATCGGGTGTTGGAATTTAACCGCGATGAATTGGGTAGTGAATCGTTACAAGTTGTTTCTCATCGTGTGGAATCAGTGCCAGATTTTCCCAATTTACAAACATTATCACGGCAATGGATGGGCGATCGCTCTTATCCCTTTGTGGTCAAGTTATTAACATTACCTCCATTGAGTTTACCACTAGCACAGGCACAAACCCTAGCCCCCGGTTTACGGGACTTTTGGGCGACTATTGCCGATGGTGATGCTATGTTAGAATATCCACACTTTCCCATTCATGTCCGTCGTTACATTGAAGAATATAGCGCAGTGAATGATGGGAATACAGCTTTCATTGATAATCACAGTACGCTTTTAATTGGTCATTAGTCATTGGTCATTGGTCATTGGTCATTAGAAATAATTTTTCCCCCCTGTAACCTGTAACCTGTAACCTGTAACCTGTAACCTGTCACCTGTCACCTGTCACCTGTAACCTGTAACCTGTAACCTGTAACCTGTAACCTGTAACCTGTAACCTGTAACCTGTAACCTGTAACCTGTAACCTGTAACCTGTCACCTGTCACCTGTCACCTATTCCCCAAGAGAACGACAAATGGCAAATACAGAAGTATAACCATGGAGGAAAGTTCTGCCGCTGACTGGACCAATTTCACCACCGCAGAAAAAGCCACCCATTGGGATATCCTGAATGTAACGGCTAAATAGTTGAGAATCGAAATTAGGTTTGCCATACAGTCCTGTTCCTCGTCCTAAACAGGTGAACATCAAAGCGCCTACAGGAGAAGGTTGTCCGGCATTTTCACTTTGATATTCTTGGAGTAAAATTTCTAAATCTTCGGCGGATGCTTCGGCATCCCTCAAATGAAATTGTAACCTTTGACCGGCACGAATGCGATCGCCAATTGCGATCGCCCCAGCATTAGGATCTACTCCCAAAACATTGCGAATTAAAAAATCCCCCGAATGTAAATTTAGCCGAAATTCATCCATTGCTAAACCCACAAACAAAGAATGTTGCGCCAAAGTCCTTTCTTCTTCAGTCAAACTACTAATTAAATTTCGCAACACCATCAAAGGTACTTTTTCATCTAACTCTAAAATAATATTCCGTTCCGCCTTCGTTACTTGCAACGGTTCACCAATGGGACGACACCCTTGGGCAACAATTGTATCTAAGACGATATTGCCACTTAAAGCGATGCCTACCGTACCTTCCCGATATAACTTATCATTACAAAATAAGCCCACACGACCATTCATAAAGCCGCTGCTGGCTTGTCCTCCCACCACCACTGAACCTGGATAAGCAAAATCTAACCCCTGCAACAAATCATTTGTTCCTGAAGCAAAGGGACTAGACAAGAGGATAAATTGAGGGACTACGGAAGGTGATACACCTACTAAATCAATCCAAGCAGTCGGGGAACTATCGGAATCTGGCAATTCTTCCGCCACAATATGAAAAGGTTGGATTTCGACACCGGGAAGATGGGCTAAAGTTAAACTCAGGGCTGGTTCTGCTTCTATTTCTTCCGTTTCTCCAGCTTGTTTTCTGCCGATTACACCCCCAGCACTACAACCAATTAGTATAGGTACAGAAAGTTTTTCCGCCAATAAAGGCAAAAGTCGGGAATACTCACTCATAAAAGCAGAAGAAATGAATACCAGCCCTAAATCCGCTGGTGCTGTTAAAGATGCCACAGCTTGTTCTACAACATCGTTAATAGCCGCTTCTAAGGAAGGACGAGTTGATAGGGCATTTGTCCACTGCATTTGATCTGCCATGAGTTTTCGGCTGGTTTCTGTTTTGGGGTTAGTTGATTATTTTAACTAAGTTTGTCACTTATTGATTAGGGAACAGGTAACGAGTCATATCCCCGACTTCTTAGAGAAGTCGGGGATCTCGTTGTTCAGATACGTAGGGTGCGTCAGATATTACAAATCTGTTTATTAATATAATTTATGCAGTCTGACGCGGTTGGTGAGCTTGCCGAACCACACCCTACAATACCTGATTTTTTTCAAAAATCCAATATGAGTTCTATATAAACATCTATTCAAATACAGGTGGCCATAATTCAGAAATAGCAATTTCCCAACCCGGAAATAATTCATCTACAGTTAATTTATCGTCTTCTGTTAATAAGGTAATTTTACCATGAGGACGATAAACAGTAACAG